>NZ_JBXUOV010000173.1:0-12201 GCF_057196585.1 Micromonospora sp. ATLC20 | reverse complement strand
CGCCCGGGCCGCGCGCCGCAGCGCCGGCTTGGAGACGTCCAGGGCCAGGCCGGCGGCGTCCGGCAGCGCCGCCAGCACCGCCGCGAGGTAATGCCCGGTCCCGGCGCCGGCATCGACCACCAGGGGGTACGGGTCGACGCCCGCGACGCGTACCGCTGTGCTCGCCAGCGCGGCGGCGACGGCGTCGTAGTGACCGGCGGCGAGGAACCCGGCGCGGGCGGCGACCATCTCGGCGCTGTCCCCGGTGTGCGGGGCGCGGCCGGCGAGCAGGTTCACGTACCCCTGCCGGGCGATGTCGAAGCTGTGCCCGCGCGGGCAGCGCAGCGCGCGTGCGGTGCCGGCGGTGGTCTCGGTGAGCGGCTCGGCGCAGACCGGGCAGCGCAGCCGGGAGAGGACGCGGTCGTCCACGGCTCAGTCCTCCGTCTCCGGTCGGCCGGGGAGGCGGCCGGTGAGGTGGCCGATCACCCGCTGGCTGAGCGTGCCGAGCGCGGCCACCTCGGCCGGGGTGAGCCGGTCGATCAGGTGCCGGCGGACGGCCGCCACGTGCCCGGGCGCGGCGGCCTCGACGGCCCGGCGCCCGGCCGGGGTGAGCACGACGACCGAGCCGCGGCCGTCGGTGGCGCACTCCTCCCGGGTGACCAGGCCGCGTTGCTGCATGCGGGAGATGTGGTGGGACAGGCGGCTGCGGGACCAGAGCATCCGGTCGGCCAGTTCGCTGAGCCGCAGCCGCTGTTCCGGGGTCTCGGAGAGGTCGCTCAGGACGTCGTAGTCGGGCTCGGAGAGGCCGGCGTCCTGCATCAGTTCCCGGGCCAGTTCCAGGTCGAGCAGGCGGCGCATGCGGCGGTAGCCGCGCCAGGCGCGGTCCTCCTGCTCGTCCAGCCAGCGCGGTTCGTCCACGGACCGATCCTATCGGTTTGGTTGACATGTCACCAAGTCGCGGCCTAGGTTGATGACATGTCAACCAAACTGCCGTCCCGGCTGGTGCGGCTGTTCGCCGGCCTGGCCCTGTTCGGCGTCAGCGTCGCGCTGATGGTCCGCGCCGACCTCGGGCTCGCGTCCTGGGACGTGCTGCACCAGGGCCTCGCCGACCGCACCGGCCTGCCGATGGGCCTGCTGGTCAACGGCGTGGCGCTGCTGGTGCTGCTGCTGTGGATCCCGCTGCGGCAGCGCCCGGGCGTCGGCACGGTGGCGAACGTCGCGCTCGTCGGCCTGGCCCTCGACGCGACGCTGGCGCTCCTGCCGCCGGTCGCCCCGCTCGCCGGCCGGATCGGCCTGCTGGCCGCGGGCGTCCTGCTCAACGGCCTCGCCACCGCGCTCTACCTCGGCGCCCGCCTCGGCCCCGGCCCGCGGGACGGGCTGATGACCGGCCTGGCCGCCCGCGGCCTGCCGCTCGGCCCGGCCCGCACCGCGATCGAGGTGACGGTGCTGGCCGCCGGCTGGCTGCTCGGCGGCGCCGTCGGCCCCGGCACCCTGCTCTACGCGATCGGCATCGGGCCGATCGTCGCCTGGTTCGTTCCCCGGCTCACCACGCCGGCCCCGGCCGCCGCCCCGACAGGAGTGACCTCACCATGCCCCGCCTGAACGTCGTCGTCGCCAGCACCCGCCCCGGCCGGGTCGGCCGCCGCATCGGTGACTGGGTCACCGCGGCCGCCGTCCGCCACGCCGGCTTCGACGAGGTACGCCTCCTCGACCTGGCCGAGATCGGGTTGCCCTTCCACGACGAGCCGCACCACCCGTCCGAGCGGGTCTACCTGCACGAACACACCCGCGCCTGGAGCGCCGAGATCGACGCCGCGGACGCCTTCGTCCTGGTGATGCCGGAGTACAACTACGGCTTCAGCGCGCCGCTGAAGAACGCGATCGACTACCTCTACCACGAGTGGCAGCACAAGCCGGTGGGCTTCGTCAGCTACGGCATGACCTCCGGCGGTCTGCGCGCGGTGCAGATGATCAAGCAGGTGGTGACCACGCTGAACATGACCCCGGTCAACGACCAGGTGGTCGTCTTCCTGCGGCAGGCGCTGGACGAGTCGGGCGAGCTGCGACCCGACCCGGGCCGGGAGGACGCCGCCGCGCTCATGCTCGACCAGCTCGTCCGGCTGGCCGCCGCGCTCGCGCCGCTGCGGGTTGCCGCATGAGCGCGCGGCTGTGGGAGCTGTTCGGCGAGCGCGGGCGCGGTGTGCTCGTCACGCTGCGCCGGGACGGCCGTCCCCAGCTGTCCAACCTCGACTACCTGGGCGAGCCGGGCCTGATCCGCTGCTCCACCACCGGCGACCGGGCGAAGGTGCGCAACCTGCGCCGCGACCCCCGGGCGAGCTTCCACGTGACCACCGCCGACGGCGGTGCGTACGCGGTCGCCGAGGGCACCGTGACGCTCACCCCGCCCGCTGCGGCCACCGACGACGCGACGGTCGACGAACTGGTCGAGGTCTACCGGCGGATCCGCGGCGAGCACCCGGACTGGGCCGACTACCGGGCCGCCATGGTGGCCGACGGGCGGGTGGTCCTGCGGCTCGCGGTGGAGCGGGTGTACGGCTGGCGACCCTGACCGCCCCGGTCCACCGCCGCGCCCGTACCGGGGGTGACTAGGGTCTGAGCATGGTCGCAATCTCGTACGAGGACATCGTCAAGGTCCCGAAGGCGCTGCTGCACGATCACCTCGACGGCGGCCTGCGGCCCGCGACGATCGTCGAGCTGGCCGCCGAGGTCGGCCACGAACTGCCCACCACCGACCCGGCGGCGCTCGGCGTCTGGTTCACCGAGGCGGCGAACTCCGGCTCGCTGGAGCGTTACCTGGAGACGTTCGCGCACACGGTGGCGGTCATGCAGACCCCTGCCGCGCTGCGCCGGGTGGCCCGCGAGTGCGCGCTGGACCTGGCCGCCGACGGCGTGGTCTACGCCGAGGTGCGGTTCGCGCCGGAGCAGCACCTGGAGCAGAACCTGACCCTGGACGAGGTGGTCGACGCGGTGGTCACCGGGTTCCGGGAGGGCAGCGCGCTGGCCGCCGAGGCGGGCACCCCGATCCGGATCGGCACGCTGCTCACCGCGATGCGGCACGCGGCCCGCTCGCAGGAGATCGCCGAGCTGGCCGTGCGGCACCGCGACACCGGTGTGGTCGGCTTCGACATCGCCGGCGCCGAGGCGGGCTTCCCGCCCACCCGGCACCTGGACGCGTTCGAGTACCTCCAGCGGGAGAACTTCCACTTCACCATCCACGCCGGTGAGGCGTTCGGCCTGCCGTCGATCTGGCAGGCGATCCAGTGGTGCGGCGCCGACCGGCTCGGCCACGGCGTCCGCATCGTCGACGACATCACCCCGGGCAACCCGCCGGTGCTGGGCCGGCTGGCCGCGTACGTGCGGGACAAGCGCATCCCGCTGGAGCTGTGCCCGTCGTCGAACGTGCAGACCGGCGCGGCGGCCTCGATCGCCGACCACCCGATCGGGCTGCTGCGCGACCTGCGGTTCCGGGTGACTGTGAACACCGACAACCGGCTGATGAGCGGCACCTCGATGTCGCGGGAGATGGCGCTGCTGGTGGAGGCCTTCGGCTACGGCTGGAAGGAACTCCAGTGGTTCACCATCAACGCGATGAAGAGCGCCTTCATCCCGTTCGACGAGCGGCTGCGGATCATCGACGAGGTGATCAAGCCGGCGTACGCCGAGTTGATCGGCTGATCACGACTGGCGGGGGTGGCCGGAGAGCAGTGCGGCCACCCCGCGCAGCACCTGGCCGGCCCGGGCCGCCTCGGCGCCCAGCCCGGTCTGCCGGCGCAGCACGGCCGGCTCGGCGCGCAGCAGCGCGACCCCGCGCCGGAGCAGCACCCGGGGTGCCTTGCGTTGCTCGGCGAGATCCCGGGCGAGGCGGCGCAGGAACGTCGCGCCGCGCGGTCGGCGCAGCGCGTACGCCCCGGCGAGCAACCCCAGCCGGCGGCACTCGGCCACGATCTCGGCCGCGAAGATCCCCTCGGCGACGAAGATTGGCGATCCGTCGACATCGAATGGCCGGGTGGCTACCCGACGGTCTGCGCCGATCGCATAAACCGGCACTTCGGCCTTGCCCTCACGAGCCAGTCGGGCGATTGTTTGCACCGCCGTGTCCGAATCCCAGGACAAGGGGGACTCCCAATCCACCTGTCCGTTTCGACGCGGACACGTGGGGTCATCGCCGTCCTTGTAGAAGTCGTCCAGGCAGAGCACCGGAAGTCCGGTTCGCTGGGCTATGTATGACTTTCCGGACCCGGAGGGGCCGGCGAGCAAGACGACGCGGTGCGGGTGTTCCATTACCTTCAGTGACTCCGGCCAGACGGATTGCTATCAAATTGCATCAACATCTCATCACACCTCCGGTGAGGGACAACCTGGTCTTTCTCTTTGCGGAGCGGCGTGATGGAATCTCGGAGGTCCGACCCGCCGGGTCGGTCGCTCGGCGTTGCCCTCAGGGTGACGCGGGGCGCAGTAATGCGAGGGCGGTGACGTGAGCAAACGGCCAACGACGGCGGGCTCCTTCCTGTCGCGGCTGCGCCGGCCGATGAGTCGGCTGCGCGATATGCCGATCTGGTCCAAGCTCGGTCTGATCATGATCGTGCCGACCATCGCCACGGTCGTGGTGGGCACCAGTGGTCTGGTCGACCACCTGGAGACGCTCAACAATGCCAACCGGGCGGGGGATCTGGCCAACCTGATCGGCTACTCGGGTGACCTGGTCGACACCGTGCAGGACGAGCGGGTCGGCGCCGTGCTCTTCCTCGGCGCGAAGGAGTTCCAGACCCGGGCGCAGTACCAGGAGGGCTACAACCGCGCCAACCAGCGGGTGGACCAGGCGAAGTCGCCGTACCTGCGGCAGCGTGGCGAGATCGACGACCTGCCCCGCAACTTCGTCGGGCTGCTCGACACGATCGACACCCAGCTGAAGGACCTTCCGGCTACCCGCAGCCAGGTGCTGAACGGCAAGCTGAAGATCAATGACGCCGACCAGGCGTACCGGCAGCTGATCGAGGACCTGCTCGCGATCCGCGACTCGGCCACCCAGCTCGCCGGCAACAACGACCTGAGCGACCGGATGCGCGCGTCGGCCGCCGTGGCCCGGCAGAAGGAATACCTGACCCAGCGCCGCGTGGTCGTCCACCAGGCGCTCACCCAGAACCAGTACACCGCCGCGCTGCGCGAGCAGTTCATCGCCAGCGGCACCGGCCAGTCGCAGTCGCTGGCGACGTTCCAGGCGGTCGCCACCGAGCCCGACAAGCTGTTCTACGAGCAGACCGTCTCCGGGCCCGACCTGCGCAAGGCCGACCGCTTCACCAGTTTCGTCTCGGGCAACAACAACGGCTCCATGGAGAACGCCCCGTTCGGGGCGGACCAGTGGGACCAGACCATGGTCGCCAACGCCAAGCTGATCCGGACCGTGGAGGCCCGGCTCGACGGCAACGTGGTCCGCCAGGCCGACGCGCTGCGTTCGGACACCCAGCGCCAGGTGTTCCTGGAGACCGGCCTGCTGCTCACCATGCTGCTGCTGGCCATCCTGTTCGCGTACCTGGTGGCCCGCTCGATGGCCCGCTCGCTGCGCGACCTGCGCCAGGGCGCCCTGGCGGTGGCCCAGTACGGGCTGCCACAGGCGGTCGCCCGGCTGCGTGACCCGCAGGTGACCGGCCAGCTCTCCCCGGTCCAGCTGGCGAACCAGATCGCCGAACCGCTGCCGGTACGCAGCAAGGACGAGTTCGGCCAGGTGACCGAGGCGTTCAACGCGGTCCACCTGGAGGCCGTCCGCACCGCCGCCGAGCAGGCCGCCCTGCGGGCGTCGGTCGCGACCATGTTCGTCAACCTGGCCCGCCGCTCGCAGATCCTGGTCGACCGGCTGATCGGCCACCTCGACCGGCTGGAGCGCGGCGAGGAGGACCCGGACCGCCTGGCCGAGCTGTTCCAGCTCGACCACCTGGCCACCCGGATGCGCCGCAACGACGAGAACCTGCTGGTCCTCGCCGGTGCGGACTCCACCCGTGTGCAGCGCGAGCCCGCCGCCCTGATCGACGTGCTCCGCGCCGCCCAGTCCGAGGTCGAGCACTACACCCGGATCGAGTTCGGCGTGATCGACCGGGACATCGAGGTCGCCGCCCACGCGGTCAACGACCTCGTGCACCTGGTCGCCGAGCTGTTCGACAACGCCACCGCCTTCTCCCCGCCGGACTCGCAGGTCATGGTGGAGGCCCGGCGGGTCGGCGACCGCGCCTCCCTCTACGTGGAGGACCGCGGCATCGGCATCAGCCCGGAGCAGCTCCGCGACCTCAACGAGCGGCTGGCCACGCCGCCGCAGGTGGACGTCGCGGTCTCCCGGATGATGGGCCTGGTCGTGGTCGCGCGGCTGGCCGCCCGGCACGGCGTCCGGGTCGAGCTGCGGCCGGGCGCCGACCGGGGCACCGTCGCCGACGTGACGCTGCCGACCTCGGTCCTGGTGCCGCGCGCCCTGGCCGGCCGTGGCCTGCCCGGACCGGCCCTGCCCGCAGCGGGCCCGCAACAGAACGGCCCGGCACCGGCCTTCGGCGCCCTGGCGGCCTTCGGCAACAACAACCCGCCGAGCCTGCCGCCGGCGCCCCACCCGGGCTCCTCGGGCAACCAGGTCACGCTCGGCGGACGTGCGTTCGACCCGGCGCCGCGCAACGGCTCGGGCACCCCGGCGAACGCCGGTGGCGGCCGTGCCATGCCGGCCTGGTCCGACCTGACCGGCGCCAGCCCGTCCGGCGGCGACGGCGGATTCGACGGCCGGCCCAACGGCCAGTCGACGGACCCGCTGCCGCAGCGGCGTAACCCGGCCGACGGCGACCCGGGCAGCACCGGGCAGCAGCCGGCGATCCCGCGCCAGCTGCCGAGCAGCCCGGAGGCGCGGCCCTACAGCCCGCCGCCGGTCTCCGCGCCGCCGGTCCCGCCGGTGTCGGCCCCGCCGCTGCCCCCGGTCTCCGGCGCGCCGGTCTCCGGTGACCCGTTCTCGGGCCGCCCGGTCTCCGCGGCGCCGGTCTCCGGTGACCCGCTGCCGTACCGGCCGGTCTCGGCCGCGCCCGTCTCCGGGCACCCCGCGCCGGTGTCCGGGCAGCCCGCCGCCGGGTACCCGACCTCCGCGCCGCCGGCGAACCAGCCGCAGGCACGTCCGATGCCCGCACCGGGTGTCAGCGCCCCGCCGGTCTGGCCGCCGGTCACGCCGGCCCCGGCTCCGGCGGCGCCGGAACGGCCCACCGGTGGCATGGACATGACCACCGAGCTGCCCCGGGTGCCGCGCACGGAGATTCCGGCCACCCCGCAGCAGGCGGCCGGCCAGCCGTCCGCCGCTCCGGCCGCGAGCCGGCCGGCCGAGGCACCGGCGGCGAACCGCCCGGCGGCACGCCCGGCCGCGCCGCAGCAGCAGGGCAACCGTCAGCGGTACGCGGACGAGACGATGGAGCTGCCGATCTTCCGGGAGCTGGAGTCGGCGTGGTTCCGCACCCGCCGGCCCGGGCCCAACGAGGAGTCGGCGGCACCGGCCGCGACGACGAACGGCGGCGCCGCCACCCAGCAGTTCGCCAAGGTGGACACGGCCGGCCGGCCCGTGCCGCAGAAGACACCCGCAACGACAGGTAACACACCGATGGCACAAACTCCGACGGCCGGCGGAGCACCGCGTGACAACGGCGCGGCGAACGGGAACACCCGTCCCGCGTACACCGGCGGGTTGCCCACCCGGCAGCCGTCCGCGTCGCCGCAGGCCTCCTCCCCGTGGCAGACCGCGGCCGACGACGGCTGGCGCGCCGCCTCGGCGGCCACCGAGGTGCCGGTCGCGGAGACCACCCAGAAGGGCCTGCCGAAGCGGAAGCCGATGGCGCAGCTCGTGCCGGGCAGCATCGAAAAGCCTTCCGCGTCGGTGCAGCGGCGGACGCCGGAGGGCGTCCGGGGCCTGCTCTCGGCCTACCATCGGGGCGTGCAGCGCGGGCGTAACACCGACAGCAACACGACCGGCCCGGAGGGCACTCCGGGCGGGCAGCAGTCCTCGCAGTCTGGCTCAGGCCCGGTGGCCGGGAGCGGGCAGAAGGAGCAACAAGGATGACTACTACGCAGGATCTCGGATGGCTGCTCGCCAACTTCGCCGACCGGGTGCCCGGTGTGGCGCACGCGGTCGCGGTCTCGGCCGACGGCCTGCTTCTCGCCTCGTCCCGTGACCTTCCGCGGGACCGCGCCGACCAGCTCGCCGCGATCGCGTCCGGTCTGGTCAGCCTCACCCAGGGCGCGGCCCGCTGCTTCGAGGGCGGGGCGGTGTTGCAGACAGTCGTCGAGATGGACAACGGCTTCCTGTTCCTGATGTCCATCTCCGACGGTTCGTCGTTCGCGGTGCTGGCGGCGCGGAGCTGCGACGTGGGTCAGGTCGGGTACGAGATGGCCCTGCTCGTGGACCGGGTGGGCGATGCCCTGACGCCGCAGCCGCGCACGGCTGTGGGGATGATGGGCTGAATGACGCGCTGGCCGGTGGGTCAGGTGCGGGAACGACAACGACAGCGACGAATGCCACCGGGGCGAGCCGGTGCCGGGTACGAGGGAGGTGAGCGGCGAAATGGTGGATCGTGACGAGCCGACCGGCGCGTTGGTCCGGCCGTACGCCGTCACCCGCGGTCGTACCCGCCCTCGGCTCGACATCGCCCTGGAGGCACTCGTCGAGACGACGGTGCGCGGCCGAGCGGTTGCCACTGGCAATGGTGGCCACGGTCGTGAACACCAGTACATAGCCGCGTTGTGTGACGGACGTGTGCAGTCGCTCGCCGAGATCGCGGCGCGGATGCAGCTTCCGCTCGGCGTGGCCCGGGTGCTCATCGCCGACATGGCGACGGACGGCCTGGTCGCGGTCCACGAGCCGACCATTTTGGACGACTCCGACGACGCGGTGGGCACTGAACTGCTGGAGAGGGTGCTGAGTGGACTTCGCAGGCTCTGACATGTCGCACCGGCCGCCGGCCCCGAGCGGCCGAGTGACGTCGGCGAAGATCGTTATCGCCGGTGGGTTCGGCGTCGGCAAGACGACGCTGGTCGGCTCGGTCTCCGAGATCACGCCGCTGACCACCGAGGCGATCATGACCTCCGCCGGTGTCGGCGTCGACGACACCCGGCAGGTGCCGGGCAAGACGACGACCACGGTGGCGATGGACTTCGGTCGTATCTCGATCGACCGGGATCTGATCCTGTACCTGTTCGGTACGCCGGGTCAGACGCGGTTCTGGTTCATGTGGGACGAGTTGGTCCGGGGTGCGATCGGCGCGGTGGTGCTGGTCGACACCCGGCGGCTCGCCGACTGCTTCGCCGCCATCGACTTCTTCGAGCACCGGCGGCTGCCGTACCTGGTGGCCATCAACTGCTTCGACGGCATGCAGTACCACGATCCGCAGGACGTCCGGGACGCGCTGGCGATCTCCCGCGACGTGCCGGTGGTGCCGTGCGACGCCCGTAACCGGGAGTCCACGAAGCACGTGCTGATCTCGCTGGTCGAGTACGTGCTCACCATGCGGCGCTCGCGGGCCGTCGCGCCCGCCTGACCGACGCGCGGAAGCGCCCGGCGGCCTCAGGGCCACCGGGCGCTTCCTGCCGTCCGGGGTCGGACACGGTACGCGACCGCCCGGTGACCCTCCACGCGGGACGGTCACCGGGCGGTGAGCGGGGTCAGGCGTACCGGGTCCAGGTGCCGCGGAACACCTGGTACACGGCGAGCGAGTCGGGCTCCATGCCGCCGTGGCGGTCGGCGCTGAACGCGTACCCGCCGGCGATGCCCTCGACGGTCTGCGCCTGGAGGAGGGCCCGCAGCCGGCCCCGGTCCAGGCTCGTCGCCATCCGTGCCGACGTGGCGAGGAGCTGGAGCGCGTCCGAGGCGTACGGAGCGAAGTCCGGGCTGACGCCGTGCCGCTGCGTGTAGCGGTTGACGAAGTCCCTGCGGGCCAGCTGCGCCGTCGTGGTGGCGGTGGCGGCGGAGACGTCCAGGCAGGCCGGGTGCACCGCGTACGCGCCCTCCACGGCGGCGGCGTTCGCACCCTGGACGGTGTCGTCGGCGACCGCGCCGGCGTCGAAGAAGATCGGGCCGCGGTGACCGGCGGCGCGCAGCTCCCGTGCCGCGACTCCGGAGTCCGGCGCGGTACCCCAGACCACGACGCCGTCCCGCTGGCCCCCGGCGACGCGCTCTGCGGCGGCACGGAAACGCCGGCCGGTCGCCGGCAGGCGTACCGTGCGGGCCAGGTCGATGGTGCTGTCGGCGAGCGCCTCCCGCATCGCGCGCACACCCGAGTCGCCGTGCATCCCCTCGGTGGCGAGCACCGACACCCGCCGGATCTTCTTGGACTCGAACAGCTCCACCAGGCGACGTGCCATGTCGACGGCGTCCGGGGTGAGCTTGTAGGTGAACGTGCGCTCGTCCAGCGGCAGCACGATGCGGTCACCGTAGCCGAGTGACAGGAACGGCGTCTTGACCCGCTGGGCGGCCGCCGCGAGGGCCGCCGAGGTCTCGCCGAGTACACCGCCGATCAACGCCTGCGCGCCGATCCGGGTGAGGTCGGCGGCGTGCCGGGCGGCGACCTCGGGATTGCTGCCGTTGTCCAGGATCTGGAGCCGGACCGACCGGACCAGGTTCCCGACCGGCAGGCCGGTGCGGTTGAGCGAGTCGGCGGTGAGCTGCAGGGCCTGCCGCTGGGCGACGCCGAGCAGTGACCCGGTGCCGGTCAGCTCCAGACTCGCGCCGACGATCAGATCCTGGTCGCTCGGCGCGCTGCTGGACGGGCCGTCGTCCGGCCGCTGGCCCTGCGGAGCGCAGCCGGCGAGCAGCAGGCTCCCGGCAGCGGCGGCGAGGACGCCCCGCCGGGTGAGCACAGTGGAGTCGAACGCCGGTGTCGCCAATGGAATCGCCTTCCCACCCCGGCGAACAGGCGCCGCCGCTGGTCCGCCGGGTATGTTCCCGGCCGGTCCAGCCCAGCGTCAAATCGCCCCGGTGTGGGATGAAACACCCCCGGCGAGCCCGGTCAGGAGCGGTAGCCCGCCGAGCGGTACTCGTACTCCCGGTCGTCGTCGCGGTCACCGGTGTCGCGGGTGAAGTCCCAGCCGCCGGCCGCCTCGCGGCCCGGACGGCCGCCCACGGCGAAGCCGCCGATCTCCTGGCCGCGCCGCCAGCCCCGGAAGTATCCGGTGGTGTTCTCGGCGAGGCTCGCCGCGTTCCGGACGATCCGCAGTGGACGCTCCTCGCGCAGCGGGGAGCCCGGCACCAGGTTGGCCTGCGGCACGCGCTTCGGCAGCCCGGCCTTGGTCTCGGCGCCGACGGCCGGGCGGGCCGCCTGCTCGGCCGCCTGCCAGCCGGTGTCGGCGGTGGTCGACCACTCCAGGTCGGCCTCGTCGCCGTGCCCGACGAACCAGGCGGACTTGGCCTGCGCGAAGATCAGCAGGTCGCCGTCACCCTCGTCGGAGACCGGCGGCGGCCGGTGCTCCTTCGGTGCGGGACGCCGCTCGGGCGCGGCGGGCAGCGGGACGCGGCCCGGGACGCCCTGGTCGACGAGACGCAGCGGCGGCGTCTCCAGACCCGGGTCGGCCGAGCGGCTCATCTCGTCGCGCAGCGCCCGATCAGCCAGCGGCGGCGGCTCCACCAGCCGCAGCATCGGCGGCTCCTGCGGCAGGTCGTCGGCGAGCCACGGCGGCGTGACCCGGCCCGGGTCGCTCGGCGCGTCCACGCCCCGCCCGTACGGGTAGGTGGTGCCCTCCCGCTCCCGGGCGGTGTCGTCCTCGGTGTTCACCAGCGGCCAGTTCGCCCGGGAGCCCGGCGGCGCCTCCGGCGCGGGCGGACGCGGGGCCGGCACCGGAATGCTCAGGTCGGTGGCGCTGAAGCCGCCGGTCGGCGGTTCCTGGTGCTGGTTGGTCTTGGGCCGGGGCGGGATGACTGTGCGCTGCCGCTCGGCCCGCGCCTTGTTGATGGCAGCGGTGGTGAGCGTCGGGCGGAACGGTTCGCCGGCCTCGGCGGGCGGCACGGCACCGCGCGGGGACGGTGCGATCGGGGTGATCCCGGGGGGCGGCGGTGGCGGCGCGGAGATCGGCCGGTTGGTGGGGCCGTCCACCCGCGACGGCAGCGGCGCGCCGGTCGGCTCGGGCCGCGCCGGGGGAGCCGAGGACGGCCGGCCCAGTGCGGCTGCCGGAGCAACGGGCGTGACCGGCGCCGGGGCGACCGGCGGC
>NZ_JBXUOV010000172.1:0-12339 GCF_057196585.1 Micromonospora sp. ATLC20 | reverse complement strand
GCCGCGCCCGGGCCGCGCCCCGCCCCCCCCCCCGCCCCCCCCCCCCCCCCCCCCCCCCCCCCCCCCCCCCCCCCCCCCCCCCCGACCTGCTCCCGGGTCACGCCCGGCGTGTCGACCGGCCGGTCGAGCATCCCCTCCCACGGGGTGCCCTCCAGCTCGTCGCGCAACACGACCACGTTCTTCACGCCGATCTGCCGCAGATAGTCGACGCTCGCGTAGTCCGGGAAGCTGACAGTCGCCTCGCGGATCTGAGCCTGCGAGCGCGGCGTGAAACCGCTGCCGCCGTTGACCATCGGCTGGAACCGGTCGGTGGACCAGAGCATCACCGGCTGATCCAGGTTCTGGCTGCTCGGCAGCACCAGCATCGGGCCGTCCACCGTTCGCATCGCCGCCGGCTGCCGCGGCACCACCGGCTGCGGCGTCGCGTTCAGCCCCTCCACGATCACCAGCGCCAACGGCAGCAGCGTGGCCAGGCGCAGCCACGGACCCGGCCACGGCGGCACCCGCTCGGCGGCCAGTTCGCGTACGCGCATGCAGAACGCGGTGACCGCGCCTGCCGCGAGCAGGCCCAGCAGCAGCGTCGTCCAGAGCATCATCCGCCCCGGCGTGCGCAGCCCGCTCCAGCCCGGCAGGTAGTCGAACAACGGCACGTAGGTGAACCGGCCGCCGAAGAACCGGGTGCCCATCGCCAACGCCATCGTCACGAGCACCCCGGCCAGCAGGAAGATCCGGTGCCGGACCCGCCAGACCGAGAAGAACAGGCCGCCGGCGGCGAGCGCGTAGAGCGCGAAGCCCGGCAGCAGCGTCATCTCCGGATGCCAGGGCAGCACGGCCCGGGCACCCTCGTGCAGCCCGCCCCAGACCCGCGACTCGGCCGGCGCGGTGAAGAACCCGCTCGCCGGCGGCGAGTAGAGCGCGATGTCACCGAGCGTCCGCTCCGCGTTCGGGTGCAGCTCGGCGACCTTGAAGTACGGCACCGCCAGCGCCGCGCCCACCGCGGCGAAGACCAGCCCGCCGAACACGTCGGCCAGGAACAGCCGCCGCCCGAACGGACGCTTCACCCGGCGCCGCCGCACGAACCACAGCACCACCGCCACCAGAACGGTCCCGGCCAGCATGTACGCGAACGGCAGCCCGATGCCGAACCCCAGGCTGAGCTGCCACGCGGCCACCAGCCACCCGGCGAACGCCCAGCCCGCGTGCCGGCGACGCGGCCGGTAGCCGTACCGCAGCGACCAGCCGTGCCCCCGGGCCAGCATCGCCAGCGCCAGCGGGATGCCGCCGTTGGAGAGGATGTGCAGGTGCCCCGCCTGGGCCAGCAGCCACGGCGCGTAGGCGAAGCTCGCCCCGGCCACCGCGCCGCCGATGCGGCCCGCGCCGAGCTGCCGGGCCAGCACGTACGCGCCGAACGCGGCGAGCGCGTGCGCCAGCACGAACATGATGTTGTAGCGCAGCACGGCGTGCTCCGGGCCGACGCCGATCAGGCCGGCCGGGGCGTACCCGAGGAGCGTGTCGGAGAACGCGAAGCTCCAGTTCTCCGGATAGAACGTGTTCGCGTGCCACAGCATCGCCGGGTCGGTCCGGAGGATGTGGCCGGACCACGCCATCTGCCACGCCTGCAGGCTCGGATCCCAGTAGTCCTGCGGCAGCGTGTGCCGCGGATAGCGCAACGTGGGCCAGGTCATCGCCGCGGCCAGCGCCAGCGCGGCGACGGCGGCGAGCGTCCACTCGTGCATCAGGAACCGGCCGACCGCGCGGATCGCCCGGCGGGGCCGACCGAGCACCGGCTCCGGCGCGGGCCCGAACGCGGACCACGGATCGGCGGGCTCGTCGCCGGCCGTACCCGTGGTGCCCTTGTCGCCGCTCTCGGCCTTCTCGGCGGCGGCGGCATCTCCGGCGGCGGCGTCGCCGTCCTTGGCGTCGCCCGTGTCGGCGGCGCCCTGGTCCCGGGCCTCGGTCTTCTCCCCGCCGGTGGCCTCGTCCGCGGTGCCGTCGCCGGGCCCGGCGTCCGCTGCCTCGGCGCCGCCGCCTGCCTTGCCGGACTGCTCGGTCGTCACGCCGCCGCGCCCAACTGCCCGCGTAGGAACGCGATGTCGGCGGCCTGGCCCTCGACGCCGCCGGGGGTCTCCACGATCACCGGCGCGCCGGCCGCGCGGATCAGCGCCACCAGCAGTTCCGGGTCGATGGTGCCGCCGGTGAGGTTGTCGTGCCGGTCCTGGCCGGAGTTGAACGCGCCCTTGGAGTTGTTCGCGTGGATCAGGTCGATCCGGCCGGTGATCGCCTTCACCCGGTCGACCAGGCCCAGCAGTTCCTCGCCGCCCGCGTACGCGTGGCAGGTGTCCAGGCAGAAACCGACCTCGTGGTCGCCGAGCGCGTCCCAGAGCCGGGCCAGCGAGTCGAGGTGCCGGGCACAGGCGTTGTCACCGCCGGCGGTGTTCTCGATCAGCACCGGCAGCGGGAAGCCGCCCGAGTCCGCCGCGTACGCGAAGGTCTTGCGCCAGTTGTCGAAGCCGACGGCGACGTCGTGGCCCGCGTTGACGTGGCCGCCGTGCACGATCAGGCCCTTGGCCCCGACGTCCGCCGCGGCGGTGGCGTGGGCGAGCAGCAGCTTGCGGCTGGGGATGCGGATCCGGTTGTTGAGCGTGGCCACGTTGATCACGTACGGCGCGTGCACGTAGAGGTCGACGTCGGCGGAGCGCAGGCGTTCGGCGTCCTCGCGCGGCTTCGGGGCCTTCCAGCCCTGCGGGTCGGCCAGGAAGAACTGGACCGCCTCGGCCTGCCGGGCGGCCGCCTCGGCCAGCGGGTCGGTCGGGTCGACGTGGGCTCCGATTCGCATGCAGGGCAGCCTACGTCGCGCCTGCGACGGCCGGCGCGCTCGCGGGAGGCACCCGGCGGGTCGGACGCGTCACCACCCGGCCCGGCGGTCGTTGTGCGAGGTGGGATCGATGGTCGACGCTCCGCCCGCACGTGGTCCACAGCACGGACGGGCGAGGGTGGACCCCCGGCAACGGGACGCCCCGCCGTGCGGCCCGGCACGACGGGGCGGGATCCGCTCGTCATCCAGGCACGGGAACCGGCAGTCGGACCAATTCCTCCATTTGCCCCAAGTGGTGACGATAGCCATTGTATGGTCAGACCAGGTGATAACACGATAAAGCTCCGCGGGGCGTCTTCGATCCAACCTCATCGGTGTGGTCGTTCCTCCCCAGGTCCCACCCAAGGAATGCGGACGGGACGCCCCGCGGTCCCGTGGACAGGGGTCCACCCGCCGGTTCGCCGGGGGTGGGCCCCTGTCGCCGCACCCGGCACCTGGACCACCGGCCCGGCCATGATCGTCCGGACCGGCTATCCTGGTCCGGTTGTCCGTGTGTCCGGCCGGGTTCCCCCGGTATCGGCGCGGGCAACGACGCACGACCTCCTGCCACGGAAGGACCGTGGCCGCTTAGCCCACAGGAGGTGAGCACGTCTTGCGTCATTACGAAGTCATGGTGATCCTCGACCCCAGCCTCGAGGAGCGCACCGTCGCCCCGTCGCTCGACACGTACCTGAACGTGATCCGGACCGCGGGTGGCTCGGTGGAGAAGACCGACGTGTGGGGCCGCCGGCGCCTCGCGTACGAGATCAACAAGAAGGCCGAGGGCATCTACGCCGTCATCGACCTCCAGGCGACGCCGGAGGCCGTTGGCGAGCTGGACCGTCAGCTCCGACTCAACGAGTCGGTGCTGCGCACCAAGGTCATCCGCCCGGAGATGCGCTGAGCATCTAGACCCGGCACGTCCGGATCACAAGCCTCATCCACGCTGTCGTACGGCTCTGAGAGCCTGTACGACACAAAGATGAGTGCGCGAGGAGATGGTCATGGCAGGAGACACCACCATCACGGTCATCGGCAACCTGACCGATGACCCCGAGTTGCGATTCACCCCCTCCGGCGCGGCGGTCGCCAAGTTCCGGGTCGCTTCGACGCCCCGTTTCATGGACAAGGCCTCCGGCGAGTGGAAGGACGGCGAGCCGCTGTTCCTCTCGTGCACGGTCTGGCGCCAGGCCGCCGAGAACGTCGCCGAGTCGCTGCAGCGCGGCGCTCGCGTGATCGTGTCCGGCCGGCTGCGCCAGCGGTCGTACGAGACCCGCGAGGGTGAGAAGCGCACCGTCATCGAGCTGGAGGTCGACGAGATCGGCCCGTCGCTGCGCTACGCCACGGCGAAGGTGCAGAAGATGTCCCGCTCCGGTGGCGGTGGCGGCGGCTTCGGTGGTGGTGGCGGCCAGGGCGGCGGCGGAGGCAACTTCGACGACCCCTGGGCCTCTGCTGCCCCCGCCCCCTCCCGCGGTGGTTCGGGCGGCAACTTCGACGAGGAGCCTCCGTTCTAATGGCGCCGAGCGCCCGCGATCGCAAACCAGGAGCACGAGCAATGGCTAAGGCTGCGGCCCTTCGCAAGCCGAAGAAGAAGGTGAACCCGCTCGACAAGGACGGGATCACCTACATCGATTACAAGGACACCGCGCTGCTGCGCAAGTTCATCTCCGACCGCGGCAAGATCCGCGCTCGGCGGGTGACCGGCGTCACCTCGCAGCAGCAGCGGCAGATCGCCCGTGCGGTCAAGAACGCCCGCGAGATGGCGCTCCTGCCGTACACGGCCACGACCCGCTGAGAGGAGGCACGGACATGAAGATCATCCTGACTCAGGAGGTGTCCGGCCTCGGCTCTCCGGGCGACATCGTCGAGGTCAAGGACGGCTACGGCCGTAACTACCTGCTGCCGCAGGGCTTCGCGATCGCCTGGACCAAGGGCGCGGAGAAGCAGGTCACGGTCATCAAGCGGGCCCGCTCGGCCCGCGAGATCCGCGACCTCGGCCACGCCACCGAGGTCAAGACCCAGGTCGAGGGTCTCAAGGTCAACCTGAAGGCCCGCGCCGGCGACGGCGGGCGGCTCTTCGGCTCGGTCACCCCGGCCGAGATCGTCGACGCCGTCAAGGCCGCCGGCGGCCCGACCCTGGACCGCCGCCGGCTGGAGCTGCCCGGCCACATCAAGGCGCTCGGCTCCTACCCGGTCAGCATCCGGCTGCACCCCGAGGTGACCGCCAAGTTCGACCTGAACGTGGTCAAGGGCTGACACCCGAAGCACGACGCGAAAGGCCCGCACCGGCTGCCGGTGCGGGCCTTTCCGCATCCCCGCCGCCGGCCGGATTCGCTCGGCCGAAGCCGCTCAACCGAGCGGCCGGCCCGTCACCGCGCTGATCACCACCGTGGACAGGCCACCACCCACCACAGCGGCCGCCAGCGCCACAGTCGCCGACCGCCACGTCGTACCGACCTGCCGCAGCAGCACCGCCACCACCAGACTGCTCACCATCGCCAACCCGAACCGCGGCGCCGCCGACACCAACGACTCCAGGGCGTGCGCACGCGGCGAGTCACACCCCCCACCGGTGATGTCCGTGACGCACCCCGCCGGCGGCTGACCACTGAGGAACAGCAGACCGATCACGAGCAGCACCGCCGGCACCAGATAACAGGCCGCCGTGTAGACCAGCGGCCGCAACGGACCACCCGGATCCGGGTCCAGCAGGTCGTCCTCCAGCCGACGACCCCACGAACCGCCACCGATCGAATCCACCCGCCGCCGCAACGTCGACGGCGCCGGCTCCACCGGGCGCCGGCGAGGCACGGTACGCGGACGCGGCGCCGAGTACGCCACCGCCGGCGAACGCGGAGCCGTCGACGGCGTCTCCATCCACCGCGGATCGTCACCCGAGAGCCGGGTACCCGACCAGAACGCCTCGGCCCGCGCCGCCGACGCCCAGCCCTCCCGCACCGGCGACGTCGAACGATCCCACGGATCCGCCCCCGCATACCGGTCGTCCGTGTCCCGCACCGGCTCCAGGAAACCGGTGTCGGTGAACCGGTCCCACTCACCCGTGTGCTCCGTACGGTCCCACCCGCTCTCCGCCCGCTCCCAGCGGCTCGCGGGCACCGGCCGGTCCCAGGCGTGCACCCCCGACGCGTCCCACGGGTCGACAGCGGGCGGATCCACATGCTCACGCTCGGCGCTCCGACGGCGCTGCCACGGATCCGCCGCCGGACGCGCCGGCTCCGGCGGCGCCGCCCGCGACCAGGTCGGCTCCGGCTCGGACGTCGTCGCCCGCCCCCACGCCGGCTCCGGCTCCGCCGTCGATGCTGACCGGCCCGCATCCGACGCCGCAGGCCACTCGGCATCCGTCGCCGAGCGCGACCACGCGCCGTCCGGGGCCGCCGGACGCGACCAGGTGGAGTCCGACCCCGCCGGCGGCGGCCAGGACGAACCCGACGCCGACCGACGCCGCCGACCCACCGGCCGTCCACCGTCCGGCCCGGCCGGCTCCTCGCCCGAACCCGCCGACTCCGGCAGCCCTGACCAGATCACCTGCGGCCGGCGCGTCGCCGCCCGGCGCGGACGACTCCGGGGCGCCGCACCCGACACCGGCTCGTCGTCCTCGTCCGCCCGCCGGTTACCCACGTACCCCCGCTCCTGCGGGGCGTCCATCGTCCACTCGGCGGTGTGGTCCGACAACGGACCCGCGCCGATCGCGCGCAGATCCCGCCGGCCGGTCTCCGCCCGCCGACCACCACCGGAGGACGGCGTCTCCACCTCGTCGTCGTCGGGCGCGGCATGCCGGCCACCGCCGTCCGCCCGGCTCACCCCGGACTCCAGCGCCCACCGCGGAAGGTACGTCTCCACCGGCTCGTCCTGGCCACGCTCGATCGCCCGCCGCCGGCTCGCCGTGCGGTAGCCCTCCGGCGCGTACGAGTCGACCCGGCGCGGCCCGGCGGGCTCATCCCAGGAACCGCTCGGCCGTCGCTCGCGCGGGCTGTCCTCCCCGCTTCCCCAGTCCCGGTGTCTCACGGCCGGAGCGTGACCTCTCTCAACCCGAAAATAAACCCGCTGTCCCAGGTGTCGCCGTTCGCAGCGATAGTACGGGACGAACGACGACAAAGCTTGGCCGGAAATCTTCCGTCCACAGGGTGGGGATAGGAAAAGCCCAGGTCAGAGGCGATACGCCCGGAATTCCCCATCACTTTTCCACACCTCTGTGCACACCCTGCGCACATGCCTGTCCCCAGGCGTCCACAGGTTGTCCCGAGGCTCATCCACCGGCCTTGTTGAGCGGCTGACCTCGGGTTCCGTATCGTGGTCCCCCGACCGCCGGCGATGACCCCCGATCGACCGGAGGGTCGGCGGAGAGTTGTCATACCCCGGCGATAGAGCTGGGTTCGATCCGACGCAGCGAGGGGGGAACCCGTGTCGGTCACCGACGAGACGCGTGCGGAACGGACCGGGGGACAATCGCCCGAGCCGCCGCCGCGCGAATCTGCGTTCGAGAAGACACCACCCCAGGACGTCGCCGCTGAGCAGTGCGTACTCGGCGGCATGCTGCTGTCCAAGGACGCCATCGCGGACGTCGTGGAGATCCTGAAGACAAACGACTTCTACCGCCCGGTCCACGCCACCATCTTCGACGCGATCCTGGACATCTACGGTCGCGGCGAACCCGCCGACCCGATCACCGTGGCGGCCGCGCTCGCCGACTCCGGCGACCTCGCCCGGATCGGCGGCGCCCCCTACCTGCACACGCTGATCGCCAGCGTGCCCACCGCCGCGAACGCCGCCTACTACGCCCGCATCGTCGGCGAACGAGCAGTGCTCCGCCGGCTGGTCGAGGCCGGCACCCGGATCGTGCAGCTCGGCTACGGCACCGGCCCGAGCGGCAGCCGCGACGTCGACGACATCGTCGACCTCGCCCAGCAGGCCGTCTACGAGATCACCGAGAAGCGCGTCAGCGAGGACTTCGCCGTCCTGGCCGACATGCTCCAGCCGACGCTCGACGAGATCGAGGCGGTCGGCGCCCAGGGCGGGGTGATGACGGGTGTGCCGACCGGGTTCACCGACCTCGACCGCCTGCTCAACGGCCTACACGCCGGCCAGCTCATCATCGTGGCCGGCCGGCCCGGTCTCGGTAAGGCGCTCGCACTCGACACCCCACTGCCCACCCCGCAGGGCTGGACAACCATGGGTGAGGTGCGCGTCGGCGAGCAGCTCCTCGCCGCGGACGGCACCCCGACGACGATCACCAACGTCTTCGACGTGATGTACGACCGCCCCTGCTACGAGGTCGAGTTCTCCGACGGAAGCGTCATCGTGGCGGACGCCGAGCACCTGTGGAAGACCA
This sequence comes from Micromonospora sp. ATLC20, assembly GCF_057196585.1. Lineage (NCBI taxonomy): Bacteria > Bacillati > Actinomycetota > Actinomycetes > Micromonosporales > Micromonosporaceae > Micromonospora > Micromonospora sp. ATLC20. The sequence continues at coordinate 4,135 of NZ_JBXUOV010000172.1, read as the reverse complement.
CCACCCGGGCCAGCCGACGCCAGCCGGAGGCACGCCGGCGGCACCACTGGGCCGAGCCGGCGTTGGCGAAGGTACGGGCGGCCGAGGCGTCCGCATCCGCCGAACCGCACCGCCTGGTCACTCTCGCCGAAACGCTGGAACAGGTCGGCCCGGAATTCCGCAACGTGCTTCACACGGTGGCGCAGACGGTGGGTTCCAACGGCAAGGTCGCCCGCCCGGTGACCCGGGCCGGCAAGACACGCAACTGGACGGCTCCGGGCTACCCCGTGGGCGCGTTGATCTCCGGCCTCCGTGCACGCGCGGAACGACCGATGAACGCCGCCAGCCGCGCCGAGCATGACGGGATCGTCACGACGGCGCAGATCGCGGCCACGCTACGTACCGAGACGGCCGACCGCCGTCTCAACCACGCCGTGCGCAACTGCGCGCCGCTCCGACTTCCGGAACGCGACCTGGCCGTCCCGCCGTACACCCTCGGGGTGTGGCTCGGCGACGGGCACACCGGGGCCAGCCGCTTCACCACCGCCGACGCGGAGATGCTCGACCTCGTGGCCCAGGACGGCTTCCTGGTACGCCCGAGCGGGCCCATGGTCTACAGCGTGCATCTGCCCACGCCGGCCAGGACGGCGGACCGCACCTGCGTCGACTGCGGCGGCTCCACCCGCGCCCTGCGGGAGAACCCCGGAACCCGCCGCTGCGCCGAGTGCCACGAGCGGAACGGCTCCTTCCTGGCCCTGCTCCGCCGAGTCGGGGTGGCCTACGACAAGCACATCCCGGACGACTACCTACGCTCCTCCGAAACCCAGCGCCGGGCGTTGCTCGCCGGTCTCATGGACACCGACGGCACGGTGGCGCCGACCGGGAACCTGCAGTACACGTCCACCTCGCGGCGCCTGATCGACGGCGTACGGGAACTCGTCGTCAGCCTGGGCTACCGGTGCACCATGACCGAGCGCAAGGTGCGCGGCCGTACCGAGGCATCGTCGATCGCGTACACGCTGAACTTCTCCACCCCGGACACGGTCTTCCGGCTGGACCGGAAGCGGACCGCCCACGCGGCCCGGCGACGGACCTCCTCGGACGTCCGCTCCCACGCGCGGTTCATCGTGGACGTCCGTCCGGTGCCGAGCGTTCCGGTGCGCTGTGTGACTGTCGACAATCCCGACCATCTGTATCTGGCGGGCCGTTCGATGATCCCGACGCACAACAGCACGGCGAGTATGGACTTCGCCCGGAATGCAGCTATCCGCGCCAACCAGGCGTCGGCGATCTTCTCGCTGGAAATGAGCAAGGTCGAGATCGTCATGCGACTCCTCTCGGCCGAGGCGCGCGTGCCGCTGCACGTCCTGCGGAGCGGGCAGCTCTCCGACGACGACTGGACCAAGCTGGCCCGCTGCATGGGCGAGATCAGCGAGGCACCGCTCTTCGTCGACGACACGCCGAGCATGAACCTCATGGAGATCCGGGCGAAGGCGCGGCGGCTCAAGCAGAAGCACGACCTGAAGCTGATCGTCGTCGACTATCTCCAGCTGATGACCTCGCCGAAGCGCACCGAGAGCCGGCAGCAGGAGGTCGCGGACCTGTCGCGTGGCCTGAAGCTGCTGGCCAAGGAGGTCGAGTGCCCGGTGATCGCGGTGAGCCAGCTGAACCGTGGCCCCGAGCAGCGGACCGACAAGCGCCCCCAGCTTTCCGACCTGCGTGAATCGGGCTGCCTGACCGCAGATACGAGACTTGTCAGGGCCGACGACAACTCGGAGATCACCCTCGGGGCGCTTCTTGCTGGGAACGTCAGGGACATCCCGGTCTGGGCCCTCGATGAAGGTCTCCGCTACACCCCCCGGACGCTCACGCACGCATTCCCCAGTGGGACGCGGGAGGTGTTCCGGATGACCCTCGCCTCCGGGAAACAGGTGGAAGCGACTGCCAACCATCCTTTCCTCACGTTCGGCGGGTGGGTGCCACTGGAGGAACTCACGGTTGGAACGCGGCTCGCCGCGCCTCGGCACATTCCGCCGCCGCTGAACATCCAGCCGTGGGCCGAGTCGGCGGTGGTCATGCTGGCGCACCTCCTCGGGGACGGCTCGTTCGTCCGCCGGCAGCCGATCCGCTACGCCAGTTGTGACGAGGCCAACCTGGCGGCCGTGACTGAGGCCGCGACGCACTTCGGGATCACGGCTGTGCGAGACGACTACCCGGCTGCCCGAGTGACCACGCTCCGGCTACCGGCACCATTCCGGCTCGCTCGCGGGCGGCGGAATCCGATCGCCGAGTGGCTGGACGGGTTGGGGCTGTTCGGGCTGCGGTCCCACGAGAAGTTCGTACCTCAAGCGGTGTTCGGTCTGCCCAAGGAGCAGATCACCCTCTTCCTTCGGCACCTCTGGGCCACCGACGGGTCCGTGACCGTCAACAAGTCCGGCCGAGGCGGACGGGTCTACTTCTCTTCCACGTCGCGGCGCATGCTGGAGGACATCTCACGCCTGCTGCTTCGCTACGGAATCTCGGCTCGACTGCGGCAGGTACCGGTCGATCGACACCGGCCGCAGTACACCCTGGACATCTCCGGCCGAGACGACCAGCTCCGCTTCCTTCGGGAAATCGGTGTGCACGGTGAGCGCGCCAACAGCTGCGCGGCGCTGCTGGTGATTCTCGAATCCGTCATCAGTAACCCGAACGTGGACACCGTTCCCAGGGAGGTGTGGTCACGGGTTCGGGAGGTCCTGGCGGAGCGCAAAATGAGCCACCGGGAGTTCGCGGCGGCGGTCGGAACCCAGTTCTCCGGCAGCGCGATGTGGAAGCGTGCACCCAGCCGGTCCCGTCTCGCCAAGGTGGCCGCGGTGCTGGACTCTGCGGATCTCGACCTGCAGGCGACGAACGACATCTTCTGGGACGAGATCGTCTCGATCGAGTCAGTCGGCGAGAAGGACGTTTACGACGCCACGGTGCTCGGCACACACAACTTCATCGCCAACGGGATCGCCGCGCACAACTCGATCGAGCAAGATGCAGACGTTGTCATCCTTCTGCACCGCGACGACTACTACGACAAGGAGTCGCCGCGAGCGGGCGAGGCGGACTTTATTGTTGCCAAGCACAGGAATGGGCCGACCGACACGGTGACGGTCGCGGCGCAGTTGCACCTGTCGCGCTTCGTGGACATGGCGATCGTCTGAGCCGCGTCAGCCGAGCAGCGGGAACCAGCCGGCGGCCTCGCCCAGCTCCAGCCGGTCCCGGTCGGTGAGCGGCACCCGCCCGGCGGCCTTCAGCAGGTAGTCGTGGTCGTCCCAGTCGGCCGGCCGTACCGCGTCGTCGCTGAGCAGGCCGTCCATCGTGGTCACCGCGACCCGCGTCGGGTCCGCCGCCGGCCGCGGCGCGTCCGGCAGATCCACCACCAGGTCCAGGTGATGGATGACCGCCTCGGTGGTCAGGGTGGCGAGCAGATGGGGTACGCGCAGCACATGACCCTGCGTGGTCACGTACCCGTCGGGGTCGGCTGCGGTGGCCGCGCGGACGGCGGCGGGCGCGGTGTCGGCCCAGAGCCGGACCACGCCGGTGGGCCGGTCGAAGGCGGCGGCGGAGCGGCGCGCCCACCAGGCGTGCCCGGCGCTCGCGTCGTCGTCGCCGGGAGTGAACGCGCGCCAGTAGCTGACGTCGTCCACGTCGGCCGGTCCGGGTGCGGGGCTGGCCAGGGCGACGAGTGCGCGCTGGGCGTCGCAGAGGACGTGGAAGAGCAGGTCGGCGACGAGCCAGCCGCGGCACCGGGTGGGCCGTTGCAGGCCGGCGTCGTCGAGCGGGGTGACCACCGCAGTGATGCCGTCGTACGCCTGGGCCAGCGCCTCGTGCTGCCGGATCGGGCTCATGCCGAGCAGCCTGCCACGGTGTGGCGAGCACGGCACGGCGACGAGCGCGCCGGGTCGATGCGGTGCACCGGCCCGGCGTGCGCGTGCTCGGCGGTCAGTCGAACAGTTCGCCGAGGAAGCCGTGCTTCTTCTTGCGCCGGTAGTGGCCGTGGTAGCCGTAGTGCTGCTGCTGGCTGTGGCCGTACGCGGGCTGCGCGTAGCCGTGGCCGGGCGGCGGCGGAGGAGGGGGCGGGGGGACGGCGCCGTAGCCGGGCTGGTGCGGCGCGGCGGGCGGGGGC
>NZ_JBXUOV010000171.1:0-12736 GCF_057196585.1 Micromonospora sp. ATLC20 | reverse complement strand
GGCCTCGGCGGGCCTGCGCGGAGCCGGCACGGCCGGTGCGGGCGACGCCGCGCGGGCCCGGCGGGACGGGCCGAGCAGGCGCATCATCGGTGTCTCCACCCAGCGGTGCAGCGCGGCGGCCAACGCGAGCGTGACCACCAGGAAGCCGAGCACCGCGAGCGGGCCGCGCCAGCCGGGCAGGCCGGTCCCCCAGTGCCCGGTCAGCCGCAGCACGGTGACCATGACCAGCACGTGCACCAGGTAGAAGGCGAACGACACCTCACCGAGCCAGACCATCGCGCGCGACCGCCAGGGCGTGGGCCGGCCGCGCACGTCGGCGTCCGCCGCGGCGGCGATGACCAGCAGGTACGCGACAGCGAGCAGCGCCGCCCAGAACTCGGCCGGGATCCACAGCGCGGCGACCACCCAGGTGGTGACGAACAGGCCGGTGGCGACGGCGAGGTTCGGGCCGCGCCAGCGGTGCCGGCGCATCAGCTCGGCGGCGGCCACCCCCATCCAGAACTCCAGCGACCGGGTCACCGGGAAGATCTGGGTGAACCACCACCGCTGCTCCTCCGGCACGAGTTGCTGGCCGGGCCACAGCGCCAGGATGAGCAGCGGCGCCGCGACCAGCACGGTCCGCAGCACGCCGGTACGGGCCCGGCGCAGCCACGGCACCACCAGCGGCAGGCACAGGTAGAAGGCCAGCTCGCAGGAGAGCGACCAGCTCACGTTGTTGACGCTGTAGAAGTAGCCGCCCAGCGGGATCCACGCCTGGACCAGGAAGAAGTTGGCGATCGCGGCCCACGGCACGACCGGGTCGGCGAACCAGGCCGCTACCGCAAGCGCCGCGACGAACGTCACCACGTGGTTCGGGTAGATCTTGGCGAACCGGCGGCGCAGGAACATCCACGCGCGCTCCCCGTCCCGGTACGACCAGACCAGCACGAACCCGCTGAGGATGAAGAAGAACTCGACGCCCGACAGGCCCAGGCTGAACGCCTTGTCGACCAGGGGCTTCAGGTGCGGCTCGGCGACGATCCCCATGGTCCCGGCGTGGAAGCCGAAGACCAGCAGCGCGGCCACCCACCGCAATCCGGTCAGCGACGGCAGTCGCGGGGCACGGGTGACGGTCGGCGCGCTGGTCATTCCGGGCACCCTACCCCGGGCAACCGGGACGTTCCCGGCGAGCCGACGTCCGGTCGGCTCCACAGCGGCGGCGGATAGGATTTCCGTTCTGCACGCGCGGGCACCCACCCGGCTCCCGCCCGCACGCCGTGCCGTACGGAAGGTGAGCGAAACCGGATGCACCAGCGGATCCTGCTCCGCGCCCGCAAGGGCCCGTTCGACGTCCTCACGCCCGAGGAGACGTTCGCCGGCAACTGGATCGGGGACAACAGCGGCAACCTGGTCTTCAGCCACGCCGCGCACAAGCTGCTCGCCACCTCCACGGCCGAGATCACACCGACCCGCGTCCCGGCCGACCCGCGCCTCGCGGACGAGATCAACGAGCGGCACGACGTGTTCGTCGTACCCCTCGCCAACGCGTTCCGCCGCAGCTTCGTGCACCGCCTGACGCCGCTGACCCGGCTGATCGAACGGCTGAAGATCCCGGTGGTGGTACTCGGCGTCGGCGTGCAGACGAACGTCGACGGCGACCGCGAGTACCTGCGGCCGATCGACGAGCCGGTCCGCGCCTTCTGCAAGGCAGTGCTGGACCGGTCGCACAGCATCGGCGTACGCGGCGAGGTGACCGAGAGCTACCTCAACGCACTGGGCTTCTCCGACGTGGAGCAGATCGGCTGCCCGTCGATGTTCCTGCACGGCGACACGTTCCGGCTCGAGAAGAACCGCCCGGAGCTGACCGCCGACTCGAAGGTCGCGCTCACCATCTCCCCGTACGTCCGCTCGATGGCCGCTGTGGTCCGCCACCACCAGGAGCGCTACCCGAACCTCTGCTACGTGCCGCAGGACCTGCGCACGCTCGGCACCCTGCTCTACGGCGACGCGCCCGAGCACCGGGGCCAGAGCAGCGACATCCCGCTGCACACCTCGCACCCGCTGTTCGCCGAGGACAAGGTGCGCATGTTCGTCGACCCGTGGACCTGGATGTCGCACCTGTCCGGGTACGACTTCGCGTTCGGCACCCGCATCCACGGCACCATCACCGCGCTCGTCGCCGGCACGCCCGGCTACCTGTTCGCGCACGACTCGCGCACCCTGGAACTGGCCCGCTACTTCGGCATCCCGCACCGGATCATGCGGGACGTGCCGGCCGACGTCGACGCCGCCGACCTCTACGCGGAGGCCGACTACACCGCGCTCAACGACGGCCACAAGGCCCGCTTCGAGACCATCACCGCGTTCCTGCGCAAGCACGACCTCGGCATCTCGTTCGCCGACGGTGACAGCGCCGCGCGCTTCGACAAGCAGGTCGGCGAGACGGTGTTCCCGCCGGGCGTCGGGCCCGCCGCCGCCACCCCGCCGGCCGAACTGCTGACCCGCATCGAGCGGCTGCGCGACGAGAACGCGAAGCTCACCGCCACCATCGACGCGCTGCGCTCGCAGCAGCTCCGGGAGCGGATCAAGCAGGCCGTCCCGGGCACGGTCCGCCGGATGCTGCGGCGCTGACCGTCGTACGCCTGTTCGAGAGCACGGTACGATCGGCTGCGTGTCCGACGCGTACCAGCCCTCAATGCTCGACCTGGCCGAGCAGGGCCCGACCCTGGGCCCGCTCACCGGGGCGCTGCGCCGGCACGAGCTGAGCCGGGGCGCCTGGGTCGACCACCTGCCCGGCTGGGTGCGCGGCTCCGACGAGGTGCTCGACACGCTGCGCCACGACGTGCCCTGGCGGGCCGAACGCCGCACCATGTACGACACCGCTGTCGACGTGCCCCGGCTGCTCTGCTGGTACGCCGCCGGCCGCCCGCTGCCGCACCCGGTGCTCACCGCGGCCCGGGACGCGCTCACCCGGCACTACGCGCCCGAACTGGGCGAGCCGTTCGTCACCGCCGGCATGTGCCTCTACCGCGACGGCCGCGACAGCGTCGCCTGGCACGGCGACACCCTCGGCCGCTCCGCGCACACCGACACCATGGTGGCGATCGTCTCGTTCGGCTCGCCGCGCGCGCTGCTGCTGCGCCCGCGCGGCGGAGGCGGCGGCAGCCTGCGGTTCCCGCTCGGCCACGGCGACCTGGTGGTCATGGGCGGCTCCTGCCAGCGCACCTGGGAACACGCGGTGCCGAAGACCACCCGGCCGGTCGGCCCCCGCGTCAGCGTCCAGTTCCGTCCCACCGGCGTCGCCTGAGCCCGGGGCGGGACCACGTCCCGCCAGGGCACGTGCTAGAAACAACTCCCAGGGTCGATCACGCCCCCGTCACCCGCTGACGCGAAGGGCGACCGATGACCCAGTCCCCCACCTCCCGCTGGTCCCCGTGGACCCTGCACGGCGACGGCCGCCAGGTACGCCCCGGCGACGTGGTCGCGCCCGACGAACGGCTCTCCTGGCCGCGCACCATCGGCGTGGGCGTGCAGCACGTGGTCGCCATGTTCGGCGCCACCTTCACCGTCCCGCTGATCACCGGGTTCCCGCCCGCCACCACGCTGCTGTTCTCCGGGCTCGGGACGCTGCTGTTCCTGCTGATCACCGGCAACCGGCTGCCCTCGTACCTCGGCTCGTCGTTCGCGTTCATCGCGCCGGTCCTGGCGGCGAAGACCGACGGCGGCATCGGCGCGGCCCTCGGCGGCATCGTCGTCGCGGGCGTCGCGCTGGCGCTCGTCGGCGTGGTGGTGCAGGTGGCCGGCTCCCGCTGGATCGACGCGCTGATGCCGCCGGTGGTCACCGGCGCGATCGTCATGCTGATCGGCCTCAACCTCGCGCCGGTCGCCTGGGACGGCGGCGGCTCCGGCACCGGCGTGAAGGCGCAGCCGCTGATCGCCGTGGTCACGCTCGTCGCGATCCTGCTCACCACTGTGCTGTTCCGCGGCTTCGTGGCGCGGCTGTCGATCCTCGTCGGCGTGGTGGTCGGCTGGCTGCTCGCCGCGCTCACCGGCAACCTCGACCAGCAGGCCGTCAGCGGCCTGCGCCAGGCCGCCTGGATCGGTTTCCCCGAGTTCCACACGCCGAGCTTCGACGCGCGCGCCGTCGTGCTGGTCATCCCGGTGATCCTGGTGCTGATCGCGGAGAACGCCGGGCACGTCAAGGCGGTAGCCGCGATGACCGGCCGCAACCTGGACCGCGACATGGGCCGGGCGCTGCTCGGCGACGGCGTCGCCACCGTGCTGGCCGGGTCCGGCGGCGGTTCCGGCACCACCACGTACGCGGAGAACATCGGCGTGATGGCGGCGACCCGCGTCTACTCCACCGCCGCGTACTGGGTGGCCGGCGGCACGGCGATCCTGCTCGGGCTGTGCCCGAAGTTCGGCGCGCTGATCCTCACCGTCCCGGCCGGGGTGCTGGGTGGCGCCACCACCGCGCTGTACGGCCTGATCGCCATCCTGGGCGCCCGGATCTGGATCGAGAACCGGGTCGACTTCCACGACCCGATCAACCTGTTCACCGCCGCGGTCGCGGTGATCATCGGCGCCGCCAACTACACGCTGACCGCGGGCGACCTGTCGTTCAACGGCATCGCGCTGGGCACTGCCGCCGCCCTGGTCATCTACCACGGCATGCGCCTGATCGCCCGCCTGCGCGGCACCACTCCCGAGTCCCGCCAGTCCCCCGACCCCGAACTCTGACCCGGGTCCTCTCCCCGCCCGTCCCGCTGCCCCGCCGTCGCCCCGTTGATCATGAAGTTAGCGGCACAAATTGCCCGTTTCACGCCCGCCAACTTCATGGTCAACAGGCGGTGGGGGCGCGATCAGGTCCCCCCGAGGGCCCGGCCGCGTCGATCATGAGGTTAACGGCGATCGGTGTCCGTTTTGCCGCCGCTAACCCCATGATCGACCGCGCAGGGTGGGGGCGAGTGCCCCAAACACCCCGGGACTCGCCAGCCGCCCAGTCCGCCAGGAGCGCCCGCTGCGGTGATCAAGGAGTTTGCGGTCGGCGGGGGCGTGAAAAGGCCGCCAACTCCTTGATCAACCGGGTTGGGCGGGGGCCGAGAGAGGGCGCAGCGGCAAGGGCGTGGCGGGGGCGGGCGCGTCGGGTGGCCGGCCCGCCCGCCCCTCGTCAGTCGCGGTCGATGTGGTGGCCTACCACCGTCGGGCCTAGCATGACGGCGAAACCGGAACCGTCTCGGCGCGGGTCCGCAGGGGGCAGCTCCACCGGGTCGCCGGTGGCCGTCGCACCCACCGGCCGCGGGCCGATCCAGGCCACCGACAGCTCCAGCTCACCCTTGAGGAACCGCTGCGCGCGTACGCCGCCGGTCGCCCTCCCCTTCGCCGGGTACGCCTTGAACGGCGTCACCTTCACTGTCGCTCCGGTCGACGTCACCACCATCGGCTCACCGTGCTTCGCGTCGTCGGTACGGATCGCGCCGAAGAAGACCACCCGGGCGTCGCCCGGCAGGTTGATGCCGGCCATGCCGCCACCCTTGAGCCCCTGCGGGCGTACCACCGATGCGGCGAAGCGCAGCAGCGACGCCTCCGAGGACACGAACGCCAGCGTCTCGGCGCCGTCGGTCAGCCAGGTCGCGCCGACCACCTCGTCGCCGTCGCGCAGCGAGATCACCTCGAACTCGTCGGAGCGGACCGGCCAGTCCGGGGCGCACACCTTCACCACGCCCGCCCGGGTGCCGAGCGCCAGACCGGGCGACCCCTGCGCGGACGGGCCCAGCGGCGCAAGCCCGACCACCGTCTCACCCGGCTCCAGCGGCACCAGTTCCGCCGCCGACATGCCGCCGCGCAGCGACACCGTGCCGGACTGCTCCGGCAGCACCGGCAACGGCAGCACGTCGATCTTGAACGCGCGCCCGGCGCTGGTCACCAGCAGCACGCGGCCGCGGGCGGTGGAGTGCACGATCGCGCGTACCGCGTCATGCTTGACCCGGCCGCTGCGCCGGCGCGCCTCGGCGGCCTCCTCCGACTCGGCCGCGGTCCGCGCCACCAACCCGGTGGCGGAGAGGATGACCTGGCACGGGTCGTCGGCGACCTCCAGCGGACCGGCGGGCACCGAGGCGGCGAGCACCTCCTTGAGGTCGCCGTCCACGAGCGTCGTACGCCGCGGCGCGCCGAACTGCTTGACCACGGCGGCCAGCTCGTCGGAGACGACCTTCCGCAGCACCTTCGGGTCGTCCAGGATCTTCGACAGCTCCGCGATCTCGCCGCGCAGCTTCTCCTGCTCGGCCTCCAGCTCCAGCCGGTCGTACTTGGTCAGCCGACGCAGCGGAGTGTCCAGGATGTAGCTCGCCTGGATCTCGGAGAGCTTGAACTTCTGCATCAGGCCGTCCTTGGCGGCCTGGGCGTCCTCGCTGGCGCGGATCAGCTTGACCACCCGGTCGATGTCGAGCAGGGCGATCAGCAGACCGTCGACCAGGTGCAGGCGTTCCTCCCGCTTGCGCTTGCGGTACGCGCTGCGCCGGGTCACCACCTCGTAGCGGTGGGCCAGGAACACGTCGAGCAGTTCCTTGAGCCCGAGCGTGCGGGGCTGCCCGTCGACGAGCACCAGGTTGTTCACGCCGAAGGACTGCTCCAGCGGGGTGAGCCGGTAGAGGTCGGCCAGCAGCGCCTGCGGGTTCACGCCGACCTTGCACTCCACCACCAGGCGGGTGCCGTTCTCCCGGTCGGTGAGGTCCTTGACGTCGGCGATGCCGGTCAGCCGCTTGGTCTTGTTGACCTCGTTGGTGATGGCCGCGATGACCTTCTCGGCGCCGACGCCGTACGGCAGCTCGGTGACGGTGATGGCCTGCCGGCCGCGGCTGCCCTCCAGCGGGCCGATCTCCACCCGCCCGCGCATGCGCACCACACCGCGCCCGGTCTCGTACGCGCGGCGCACCTCGTCCAGGCCGAGCAGCAGCCCGCCGGTCGGCAGGTCGGGGCCGGGCACGAACTCCATGAGCTTGTCGAGTGTGGCGTCCGGGTGGTTGATCAGCCAGCGGGCGGCCTGGACCACCTCGCCGAGGTTGTGCGGGATCATGTTCGTCGCCATGCCGACCGCGATGCCGGACGCGCCATTGACGAGCAGGTTCGGGAACGCCGCCGGCAGCACCGTGGGCTGGGTCAGCGAGCCGTCGTAGTTCGGCTCGACGTCGACGGTGTCCTCACCCAGCTCGCCGACGAGCAGCATCGCCTCCCGGGACATCCGGGCCTCGGTGTTGTGGTTGACGAAACCACCGGCCAGGAAGGAGTGGTCGGCGGATTCGACTCGAACGGAATAGACCTCCGCCGGCTCGTCGGGAGAGACCGCGACGACCTTCTCGTATCGATAGCCCGCATCCATGACGGGCAGGATCGTGGCAAGGATCTCGGTGTCCTTGATGCGGTCGATGATGCGGAGTCGTTCGGTCTCCCACCGCTCGACACGATCGAAGTTGTGGCTGGTGAGCCACTTGCGTCCGCTGCCCCGACGATCGAAGTCGATGCTGCTGCGCACGTAGTCGGCCACAAAGGGGACATGGTCCTGACTGAGCCGATGCGGGCGCAGCGGCGTGTGCCGCAGCATCTTTGCCAGCACCGCCTGCTTGGTACGGAGGAAGCCGACACGAGTTGCGAAAGCCCTGATGTTTCGCGTCCCGGATATCACCAAGCGGTGCTCCACCGAGCCACTGGGCCGGGTGTAGTGGCGTCGACAGGCGATCACACCGAACTCCGCGAGCAGTTCTTGCACCTCCCGAGTCAGACGCTCGCTGTAGCTGGTGTACTGGATGGTGAAGCTGCTGTTGGCGACGCGGACTCCGCCGTCACCTTCGCAGAGGGCCATCAGGAAGGCCCGCTTGATGCCCCACCCCCCTGCCCAGACGAATTCGGGCACGAACTTGTCCCTCGCCTGGTGACCGATGAGCTCGGCGAGTGGACTCGCCCGGAAGGCGTCCATCCCGCCGGCGACGTCTTGGACGTCAAGTTCGTGAATGCGACGACGGTCTCGGCGCGTGTGCCGGTCATTGACGTAGCGTCGTCCAGCCACGACCTGGTCGTAGGCATGCAGGACCTCGCCGAAGAAATGCTCGTCGGTATTGCTGAATCCTGCCCGCGACTCGCTCGCGAAGCCTTCAGAGACCCAGGCACCACCGAGCACGCCGAGCATGTACTCACGGGCGGTGGGGACGACCTGATTCCATGCGTTCCGAGCGATACAGACCATCGAGCCCAGCGTCACCTCGTCGAGCCGACGCCACTGGAAGACAGGGACGCCCACCGGAGCTTCGAGGCAGAGAACCAGATGATTCTCACTACCACGCAGGGAGAATCCGGTCTCAGTCGTGATCCGGACCGTCGGGTGGACGCCCGAGTTGAAGACCTTGTTGACGCGAACCGCTTTGCCGTCCTTGTCGAGGACTTCGAAATCGGCCTCCGCCTCGCTGTTCGGCGGCAGGTCGACCACATCACCGATCCGTGGGCTGCTGCCATCGGCCAGGCGGATCCGGGTGTCACCCACGACGCAGTAACGCGCCGCGGCCGGTCCGTCGTCCGGCGAGCCGAAGTTGCCGTGCCCGTCGATGAGCGGGACGTTGAGCGAGAAGTCCTGGGCCAGCCGCACCATCGCGTCGTAAATGGCGGTGTCGCCGTGCGGGTGGTACTTGCCCATTGCGTCGCCGACGATCCGGGCGCTCTTGACGTGGCTGCGGTCCGGCCGGTGGCCCTGCTCGTACATCGACCAGAGGATGCGCCGGTGCACCGGCTTGAGCCCGTCGCGCGCGTCGGGCAGGGCGCGGGAGTGGATGACCGAGAACGCGTACTCCAGGTAGGAGTCCGAGACCTCGGTGACCAGCGGGTTGTCGAAGACGCGAGCGCCGGCCTGGTCGAAGGCGGCCAGGTCCGCCTTCGCGCGGTCGTCCTTGCGGCGTGCCATGGTGCGGTTTCCTTCCGAGACGAACCCGTTGGTCAGGCGTCGATGGCGTCGCGGTCGACCCGGTCGGCGGAGTCGATCAGCCAGTTGCGGCGGGGCTCGACCTTCTCCCCCATGAGCAGTTCGAGGATCCGCTCGGCGGCCTCGACGTCGTCGAGCGTGATCCGGCGGACCGCCCGGGTGGCCGGGTTCATGGTGGTCTCCCACAGTTCGTCGGCGTCCATCTCACCGAGGCCCTTGAAGCGCGGGATCGGCGTGACGATCTGCTTGCCGGCCTTCTCCAGCTTGCGCACCGTCGCCTCCATCTCCGCCTGCGTGTAGGTGTAGACGGTCTGCGGGTTGCGCCCCTTGGTGGTGATCTTGTGCAGGGGCGGCATCGCCGCGTAGAGCCGCCCGGCCTCGATCAGCGGCCGCATGTAGCGGGCGAACAGCGTGATCAGCAGGGTACGGATGTGCGCGCCGTCGACGTCCGCGTCGGCCATGATGAGCACCCGGCCGTACCGCAGGGTGGACAGGTCGAACGTCCGGCCGGAGCCGGCGCCGAGCACCTGCACGATCGCGGCGCACTCGGCGTTGTCCAGCACCTGCTGGAGGCTGGCCTTCTGGACGTTGAGGATCTTGCCGCGGATCGGCAGCAGCGCCTGGTATTCGGAGGACCGCGCGAGGCGCCCCGTCCCGAGGGCGCTGTCCCCCTCCACGATGAACAGTTCACTTCTCTCGATGCCCGCGGCCCGGCAGTCGACGAGCTTGGCCGGCATGGCCGCGCCCTCCAGCGCGGTCTTGCGGCGGGCGGCGTCCTTCTGCTGCTTCTGGGTGAGCCGGACCCGGGCCGCGTCGACGATCTTCTGGAGCACCGTGCGGGCCTCGGCCTTGGTGCGGCGGTCGTCCAGCCAGCTCTTGAGGTGCGCCTCGACCAGGCCCTGGAGCACCTTGGTGATGCCGGCGGTGGACAGCTCGTCCTTCGTCTGCGAGGTGAACTGCGGCTCCGGGATGCGCACGTGCACCACGGCCGTCATGCCCTCCAGGACGTCGTCCAGGGTGGGCGCGTCCTCCTTGGGCTTGAGCAGGCCGCGGGCGTTGCGGGCGGCCTCGGCGAGGGTACGGGCAAGCGCCCGCTCGAAGCCCTTGCGGTGGGTGCCGCCGTGGGCGTTGCGGATGGTGTTGGTGAAGCACTCGACGGTGCGCTCGTAGCCGGTGCCCCAGCGGAACGCCACCTCGACCTCGGCGCGGCGCTGCACGTTGGACTGCATGACGCCGTTGGCGTCGGCGGCGTTCTCCCGGTAGGTGCCCTCGCCGGTGACCAGCAGCGTGCCGGAGACCGGCCGGTCGCCGGCCGGGGCGAGGTATTCCACCATGTCGGTGAGGCCGTTGGGGAAGTGGAAGCTCTCCTCGACGCTCTGCTCGCCGGTCTCGTCGCGCAGCCGGTAGGCGACGCCGGGCACGAGGAACGCGGTGTTGCGCAGCTTGAGCCGGACCGTCCCGGTGTCGAGCGCGGCGCCGGTCTCGAAGTAGCGGGGGTCGTGCCACCAGCGGATCGAGGTGCCGGTGCGCTGGCCGCGCTTCATCGCGCCGACGATCTGCAGGCCGGGGCCGGGGGTGAAGGGCGCGTCCGGGCCGTCGCCGTCGAAGACGCCGGGTACGCCGTGGCGGAACGACATGGCGTGGACCTTGCCGCCGCGCCGGACGGTGACGTCGAAGCGGCGGGACAGCGCGTTGACGGCCGAGGCGCCGACGCCGTGCAGGCCGCCGGAGGTCTTGTAGCCGGAGCCGCCGAACTTGCCGCCCGCGTGCAGGCGGGTCAGCACCAGCTCGACGCCGGAGATGCCGGACTTGGCGTGCACGTCGGTGGGGATGCCCCGGCCGTCGTCGTCGACCTGGACCGACCCGTCGGCGTGCAGGATCACGTCGACCTTGGTGGCGTGACCGGCGACACCCTCGTCTGTCGAGTTGTCGAGGATCTCGTTGACGAGGTGACCCACGCCACGGCTGTCGGTCGAGCCGATGTACATGCCCGGGCGCTTGCGGACGGCGTCGAGGCCCTCCAGATGCGTCAGGTCGTCGGCCCCGTAGAGGGTCTCAGGCTGTGCGGTCAACTGGTCGTACTCCCAGGTCTCGGCGGTGTGGTGCCGTTCACCGTGTGATCCCCCCACGATGATCGCCGGGCGCGGCGCGCCGGAGCGAGCCTAGCCGGGTGCCCCGACAGGTCGGCGGCACCGGGGCGGTGCGTTGCGCGATCGGCCTGCCGTCCGGGTCCGTCCGGCGGTCGCGTACGGCGGTCCGGCGGGACGGGCGGGGTGTCCAGCCGGCACAACGACCCGGGCGCCGGATGTCTTCCCCGGTGAACGGCCACGGATGTCGGGCCATTGACGTCCGTCACACGCGCGTGATCTGATCGCCCTCCTGAAGAATCTTTCACATTTCGATGTCTTGGGAGGTCGGGCATGTCCGTGTTCCGTCGTTCCGTGCTCGCGGCGGCGCTGGCGCTCGCCACGGTGGCGTTACCCGCCGCCGCGGCGCCCGCCCGGCCCGCAGCCGCCGCACTGCCCACCGCCGCGGTGGCGCTGGGAGACAGCTTCATCAGCGGCGAGGGCGCCGGGGCGTACGCGCCGGTGGTGGACGTCAACGGGGTGGCCCAGGGCTTCCCCGGCTGGTCCGCCGCCAACGCCAACGCCTACTTCTGCCACCGCTCGCCGAACGCCTCGCTGTTCCAGGCCGACCTGCCCGGCATCTCCGCGCGGTTCAACCTGGCCTGCTCGGGCGGCCAGCCGTACGACATCGCCAGCGCCTCGGCGACCCGGACCAAGGGACGGCAGGTGGCCGCCCAGCTCGACCAGCTCCGGTCGGTGGCGCGGACCCACGACATCGACCTGGTGCTCGTCGGTCTCGGCTCGAACAACAGCTCGTTCACCTTCGGCAGCGTGGCGGAGAAGTGCGCCAACCGGTTCATCGCCGACGCGTGGACCGGCTGGTGGGAGTTCTGGGCGTACCTGGGCGGGCCGGTGGAGCAGAAGCCGTGCACGGACGCCGACCTGGGCACCGCCGCGCAGTTCGCCGCCGCCACCGCGGAGACCACCACGGCGCTGCGGCAGCTGCTCACCACGCTGGACCAGATCGACGCCGACGGGCAGCACCGGGTGGTGTTCCAGGACTACACGAACCCGCTGCCGTTCGAGCTGGACCAGACCTACTGGACCGAGGACAGCCGGGACGACACCCGGGACAAGTTCCGTGCGCTGGGCGCCGAGCGGTACGCGGCCGGCTGCCCGATCCACCGGGCCAGCCTGGCGCCCGGACACCGCTTCTCGCAGGGCCTCGGCACGCTCGTCGGCTCGGTACGCGGCACGCTCGCCGGCGAGTTCCCGCAGGACGACCTGGTCTACCTGAACGTGCAGCGCGCGTTCGACGGCGCCCGGCTCTGCGAGTCGACTGGTAGCCCGGGCAACGCCCTTGCCACCCCGATCCGGCTGATGGACGGCCCGAGCGGCACGTTCGTCACCAGCCTCTCCGGATACGACAAGCTCGACATCCAGCGCATCGCCAACGCCTGCGGCACGTACTTCCAGACCTGCCAGGAGTCGTGGCACCCGAACGCCGCCGGGCACAAGGTGCTCGGCCGGTGCCTGGCCGGGGCGGCGGCGACCGGCGCCCGTACCGTCTCCTGCGTCCGCGCCCCGGACGGCACGGTGAGCGTGAGCTGACAGCGATGGCCGGCGCCCCCGCACCCCGGGGTGAGCGCGTTGAGCTGCTCGCAGACCGCCACGTACGACTCGTACGGCGCGACCATGAAGCAGGTGTGGGTGAACCGCTCGACCT
>NZ_JBXUOV010000170.1:0-12882 GCF_057196585.1 Micromonospora sp. ATLC20 | reverse complement strand
GTCGGGGTCCGCGCCCCCAACGCGATCGTCGCCCCCGCCGGCGCCAACCCCCCCGGCGCGGGGGGGGACCGCGGGCGCCGCGGCGCCGACATCGTCGGCGCCACCTTCTTCGGCGACGGCGCGGTGAACGAGGGCATGCTGCTGGAGGCGTTCAACCTGGCCGCGCTCTGGCGGATACCGGTGCTGTTCGTCTGCGAGAACAACGGCTACGCCACCACCATGCCGGTCGACGGCGCGGTCGCCGGCACCATCGCCGGGCGGGCCGCCGCGTTCGGCATGCCGGCGGCCGTCGTCGACGGGCAGGACCCCGAGGCGGTACGCGAGGTCACCGCCGCCGCCGTCGCGCGGATGCGTGCTGGCGGCGGCCCCGAGCTGATCGAGGCCCGCACCTACCGCTTCGACGCCCACCACACCTTCGAACATCAGGTACGCCTCGACTACCGGCCGCCGGAGGAGGTGGCCGAGGGCCGGTCCCGCGATCCGGTGGACATCGCCGGAGCACGGCTGGACCCGGCGGTACGCGCCGAGGTGGACGCCGCGGTCGAGGCGGAACTGGACGCCGCCGTCGACTTCGCGCTCGCCGGGCCGCACCCCGACCCGGCGACCGCCCTGGACCACCTGTACGCCAGCGGGCTCACCGCCCGGACCGGAGGTGGCTGAATGCCCCGGCTCTCCTACCGCAGGGCGCTCACCCGGGCCCTCGCCGACGAGATGGCCCGCGACGAGTCCGTAGTGGTGCTCGGCGAGGACATCCGGGTGGCCGCCGCGAACGTCACCACCGGCCTGCTGAAGAAGTTCGGCCCGGAACGGGTCCGCGACACGCCCCTGTCCGAGCAGGCGTTCACCAGCTTCGCCACCGGCGCGGCGCTGGCCGGGGCCCGCCCGGTGGTGGAGTTCCAGATCCCGTCGCTGCTGTTCCTGGTCTTCGAGCAGATCGTCAACCACGCGCACAAGTTCCCGCTGATGACCGGCGGCCAGTGCGCGGTGCCGGTCACCTACGTGGTGCCCGGCTCCGGCTCCCGCACCGGCTGGGCCGGGCAGCACTCCGACCACCCGTACGCGTTGTTCGCCCACGTCGGCGTGACCACAGTCGTACCGGCCACCCCGGCCGACGCGTACGGGCTGCTGGTCTCCGCGATCCGCTGCGACGACCCGGTGGTGGTCTTCGCCCCGGCCGGCGCCCTGGACCTGCGCGACGACGTGACCGACCCGGCGCCGGTGCCGCTGGGTCGCGGGATCGTCCGCCGCGCCGGCACCGACGTGACGGTGGTGGCGGTCGGGCACCTGGTGCACGACGCGCTCGCCGTCGCCGAGGAACTCGCCGGCCAGGCGTCGGTGGAGGTCTTCGACCCCCGCACGCTCTACCCGTTCGACTGGGACGGCCTCGTCGAGTCGGTGAGCCGCACCGGGCGGCTTGTCGTCGTCGACGACGGCAACCGCTCCTGCGGCATCGCCGGGGAGATCATCGCCACGGTGGTCGAGCGGGTCCGGCTGGCCGCGCCACCCCGCCGCGTGACCCGCCCCGACGGCGCGGTGCTGCCCTTCGCGCCCGCCCTCGACCGGGCCGTGCAACCCGGCCGCGACCAGCTCACCGCCGCCATCCAACTGACCCTCAAGGACGGATGAACGATGGACCCGAACTACACGTGGCCGCCGCTCGGCCAGGCGTGGACCGACCTGCCCGAGTCCACCCGTACCGCGATGGTGACCGCCGGCGCCGCGGCCTGGGAGAAGATCTTCCACGGCCGGGCCACCTACAACAAGCAGTGGCGGCTGGCCCGCCCGCCCGTGTTCACCGCCGACGCGTTCCGCGAGCTGAACGAGGTCTGCGACCGCATCGCCCAGCTCATCCTCGAGGCCTGCCGGCGCCGCGCCCGCACCGCCGGTGAGCTGCGCCTGCTGCTCGACGTGCCGGACGGCGAGACCCGGCTGCTCGACCCGGACGAGGAACTGCACGAAGGGCTGCTCGCCGCGTACCGGCCGGACGTGCTGTTCTCCGGTGGCGTGCCGTGCATCGTCGAGTACAACATCGACAGCAGCCTCGGCGGCGGCTTCGACGCCGACACCGTGATCCAGCGGTACGCCGAGCTGTACCGTACCCATGACCTGCTCGACGGCGCGCGACCCGCACCGTCCCTGCTGGACCAGCGGTTCGTGGCCATCCGGGACACACTCGGCCTGCCCGACGGCGCCCGGGTGGCGCTGCTGATGGACTTCGACGCCGACTACCCGGGACTTGACGACCCGGAGACGTTCATCCGCATCCTGTCCCCGCTGATCGACCAGGCCCGCCCGTTCGGCATCGACCTGGTCATCGCCCCGGTCGCCACCGCCACCCTGGACGCGCAGAGCCGGCTGGTCGTCGGCGGCGCCCCGGTGGACGCACTGTTCCGGTTGTTCGTGCCCAACCGGGTCACCCCGAGCGCCGGGCTGGACGCGGTGGCCGACGCGCTCGCCGCGGGCACGCTGCCGATGTTCGTCAGCAGCGCAGCCTGGCTGCTCAGCAACAAGCTGAACTACGCCTGGCTCTGGGACGACCTGGACCTGCTGCCGGAGGACGACCGGACGCTGATCCGCCGGTACGTGCCGCACACCGTGGCGCTCACCGCCGACCAGCTCGACCGGGCGCTCGCCGAACAGGCCGACCTGGTCGCCAAGCCGGCCGGTGGCTCGGCCGGACACGGCGTGCTCATCGGCCGGGAGATGACACCTGTGGCGTGGGCGGACGGGGTACGCGCGGCCGTCGCCGAGGGCGGCAACATCCTGCAGCGCTACCACGAGGCGGACCGGGTGGCGATGGACTTCGTGCAGATCGAGACCGGTGAGACGGTCACCGCCGACGTCCCGTACAGCCTCGCCCCGTACCTGTTCGACCGCACCGGGTCCGGTGCGCTCGCCCGGGTCGGCTACCCGGGTTGCGACGAGGTCCTCAACCTGGCGAGAGGCGTCCTCCTGACCGGCATCCTCCTAACGGACTGACCCCGGTCCTTCCCGTCCACCCCCGTTCCCCCTCCCTCCCAGCGTTGATCAAGGAGTTTCTGTCCTCACGAGGGCGCGTCACCGACCCGAACTCCTTGGTCGACAACGTGGAGCCGGGGTCGGCGCGTGACCCTCGCCCCTGACCCCGCTGATCATGAAGTTGACGGGAACAAATCGGACGCTCAGCGCCGCCAACTTCATGATCGGCGGATTGGGCCGGGCCGGGCCGGGTCGGGTCGGGTCGGGGTCGGCCCTCGGCCCTCTGATCCCGCTGATCATGAAGTTAGCGGCGACAAAACCGACGCAGAGTGCGGTCAACTTCATGATCGGCAGGGCAGGGCAGGGCAGGGCAGGGCAGGGCAGGGCAGGGCAGGGCAGGGCAGGGCAGGGCAGGGCAGGGCAGGGCAGGGCAGGGCGGGCAGGGCAGGTCAGGTCAGGTCAGGTCAGGGCGGGTCAGGGGTGGGGGAGGTGGGTGGCGAGGACCTTCAGGGTTTCGGCGGTGGCTATGGCATCGCTGCGGGCACTTCCGTGCCGGCCGTCGCTGCTGTACAGCGACGCATCGGCCACCAGCGGATGGTCGGTCAGGTGGACGTGCAGCGTGCCCAGGCGCTCGGCCACGCCCCGGGTGTGCCGCGACAGCCGGCGCATCCGCTCGCCCAGGCCCGCGCGCAGCGCGTCCGGCACCGCAGGGCTGTGCGACACGTCGAACATGCCCACAGTGATGACGTCCGCCCCCGCCTCCCGCAACGCGGTGATCATGGCGGTCAGCTCGGCGTCGACCGCGTCCGGGTCGTAGGCGGACCGGAACGCGTCGTTGCCGCCACACACCACCAGGGCCAGGTCCGGCTCGAAGGCCAGCGCGTCGGCGAGCTGGGTGGCCCGGACCTCGTGCGCGCGCAGCCCGCGCCGGCCCAGGTTCAGGTAGGCCAGCTCCGGCCGGATCGCGCGTAGCTCGGCCGCGATCCGGTCGGCCCACTGGAGGTCGGGGTAGCCGTCGGCCGGCTCGCACAGTCCTTCCGCGACGCTGTCGCCCAGCACCACGAACCGGCGCCAGGGGTGCCCGCGCAGCAACTCGGTGGCCTCCCCGGGACGCAGGCACCACGGGTCGGTCGCCTCGGTCAACGTCGATGGCATGACCGGCAGGCTAGCCGAGCGTCCCACGCGGGGAAAGAGGCTCAGGGCAGCAGGGCCAGCAGCTCCCCGGGCCGGGACAGGCTGAGGTCGGCCGGCTCGTCGGGGTCGTACTGGTGGCCCCACGCGGCGGCCACCGCTACCGCGCCGCTGTGCCGGGCGGCGCGTACGTCCAGTGGTGAGTCACCCACGTACGCGGCGCGGCCGGGCGGCACGCCGAGGTGCCGGCAGGCCGCCTCCACCCCGTCGGGCGCCGGTTTCGGGCGGTCGACCTGGTCGCCGCCGAGGACGACCTGGAAGTGGCCGAGCAGGCCCGCCCGGTCGAGCAGGATCTCGGCGGCCCGGTGGCTCGCGCCGGTGAACACGCCCACCGGCACCCGGGCGGCGATCTCGGCCAGCGCGTCCGCGACGCCGGGGTAGACGCGTACCCGCCCGGCGAGCGCGTCCAGCTCGGCGTGGTAGCGGTCCAGGTCGTCGCCGGAGGCCGGCCGTCGCAGCAGGTGCGTCAGCAGGTCGATGGGGGAGCCGATCGAGTAGCCGGCGATGACCTCGGCGTCGGTGTACGACGGGCCGCCGCCGGCCCGCACCGCCGCCCGGTACGCCGCCGGCACGACCGCGTGCGACTCGACGAGCGTGCCGTCCATGTCGAAGACGATCGCCTCCACCGGGCCGGTCACGCGGTCTCCGCCCGGTGCGCGGTGGCGAGCCGCTTCGGGGCGCGCGCGTGCCACGCCTCGGTGACCAGTTCGGTCAGCTCGTCCACGTCGATGCGGTCGAGCCGGACCAGCACCGCCGGATAGCCGTCGAAGTGCGGCGTGGTGAAGTAGACCGCCGGGTCGTCGGCGATCAGCGCCTCCTTGGCGCCCAGGTCGGGCACCCGCGCGCCGAGGATCGGGCCGTCCGGCGCGGCGTCGCCGAGCGACTCTAGTTCGCCGCGCCGCAGCGGCCGTTCCCAGACGAACGACTTGTCGCGGACGCGCCAGGCGGGCGCCTGGTCGTACGTGGGTCGTTCGGTGGTCTCCGGCAGTGCCAGCGCGATGCGCCGCACGTCGTCCCAGGTCGCCATGGCCCCGACCCTACCGCCGCCCCCCGACACCGCGGCCCGGACCGGCAGGCTCAGACCGGACCCGCAGGCTCAGAGCGGACCCGCAGGCTCGGGACCGGGCCGGCGGGCTCAGACCGGGGTGGGCGTGGCCGGTTCCGCGGCCGGGCGCCGGGACGCCCGGTTCAGCAGCAGCGGTCCGACGGTCAGCACCAGGCAGACCACAGACATCACCAGCAGCGCCGGGGTCAGGTCGAGCAGCGCCACCGACCAGCCGCCGAGCAGCGCGCCGACGGGCAGGCCGAGGAACGCCACCGATCCGGAGATGCCCAGCACCCGGGTCTGCAGCTCGCCCGGCACCCGCTGGTAGAGGGCGGCGCCGAGCAGCGGGTTGACCGCCGCGATGCCGATGCCGGACAGGAAGGTCACCACGAGCACCACGACCAGGTCGTCGCTGAGCGCCAGCGCGAGCAGCCGGGGTGCGCCGCTGAGCGTCAGCCCGAGCGCGAACGTCGTCCCGGCCGGCAGCCGGGTGCCGAACATCGTGAACAGCAGGTTGCCCAGCAGTGCGCCGGCCGAGAAGACGCCCAGCAGCAGACCGAACCCGGCCGGGTCGCCGAGCACCTGGTTGACCCAGAGCGGGATCCAGACCGCGACGCTGGCGTTGGCGAACATGTTCGACACCGAGACCACGATCAGCATGATCATCAGCGTCCGGTCGGTGCGCAGGTACGCGAAGCCGCCGCGCAGCGCCCGCAGGTAGGGCTCCCGGGGCGCCGGTTGCGCCGGTGCGGGTGGCCGGACCAGCACGCCGATCAGCAGCGCGCAGACCGCGAACGTGGCCGCGTCGATCCAGATGGCGCGGGTCAGCCCGACCCAGTCGATGAGCAGTCCGCCGAGTACCGCGCCGAACAGCGTCATGCCCCGGGCGAGGCCGTCGTAGGCGCTGGTGAGCCGGATCAGCGGCACCCCGGCCCGCTCGGCCGCCGGTTTGAACAGCACGTGCTTGACCCGGTCGCCGATGCCGCGCAGCCCGCCGGCGATCGCCACCAGCACCAGCAGCGTGCCGAAGCCGAGCCAGGGCGCCAGCGCCACCACGGCCATCGCGACGGCGCTCGCCGCGTCCACGAACACCGAGGTACGGCGTACCCCGAACCGGTCCGCCCACGGCGTCGCGAGCGCGCTGGAGAGCATGTACGGAAGCGTCTCCGCCGCCGCGACGAGTCCCATCTTGGTGGGACTGCCGGTGGTCTCCAGCACCAGCCAGGGGATGGCGACCACCGAGATCCGCGTGCCGAGGTTGGACAGCAGGTCGGCGCCGACCAGGGTGTACAACTCCCGGCGCGGGTTCACGCCGGACTGCCGATCGGGTCGGCGCCGGCCGGGTGGGCCGCCGCGTACCGGGCCCGCAACGCGCGCTTGTCCACCTTCGCGGACCGGTTCAGCGGCAGCGCGTCGACGAACTCGACGGCGCCGGGCGCCCACGTCTCGCTCAGTTCCCGGACCACGAGCGCGATCAGCTCCTCGCCGGTCACCGACGCGTCCGGGGCGGGCACCACGTACGCGTGCGGCAGCTCCCCGGCCACCGGGTCCGGTACGCCGATGACAGCGGCGGCGCGTACCTCGGGGTGGCCGGCGAGCACGTCCTCGATCGGGCGGGAGTAGATCGGCCAGCTGCGCTGCCGGGTGAGGATGCGGTCCTGTAACCGGTCGACCAGGTAGAGGTAGCCGTCGGCGTCGAGGTGCCCGATGTCGCGGGTGCGCACCCAGCCGTCGACGAGCGTCTCGGCGGTCAGCTCCGGCCGGCCGTGGTAGCCGGCGAAGCTCAGCTTGGTGCGCACCCACACCTCGCCGTCGGAACCGGCCGGCAGCACCCGCCCGTCCGCGTCGCGGATCTCCACCGTCACGTCGCCGTACGGGCGGCCGCAGGACCGCAGTCGCTCCGGATGCTCCGGGTCCTCGGTGAGTCCGGGCAGCGCGCAGATGACGACCGCCTCGCTGAGCCCGTACACGATGCGCAGGCACGGGCCGAAGCGGGCGATGGCCTGGCGTAGCCGGGCCGGCGCGGCGGGCCCGGCGCCCACGTTGAACATGAACATGGCGGAGAAGTCGGCGCCCGGCAGGTCGGGATGGTCGAGCACCTCGTAGAGCATCGGCGGGGTGACGAACGTGGAGGTGAGCCGCTCGGCGTCCACGGTGGCGATGAACGCGGCCGGGTCCCACTGCTCGCGCAGGAACAGCACGCCGCCGGTGAACAGGTTGAACAACGTGGTGATCTGGCCGCTCGCGAGCCACATCGGGGAGTGCGACAGGTGCCGCAGCAGCGGGAACCCGGCGCCCCGGAAGTCGGCGGCCAGCGCGAGCACCTGCCGGTAGAAGCTCTCCCGGTGGTGCACCAGCTTCGGCGTGCCGGTGGTGCCGCTGGTCTGCAGGAACGACTCCGGCGCGGGCACCGCGGCGGGCAGATGGACCGCCGGTCCGGCGGCCTGGGCGGTCAGGTCCGGTCCGGCGCCGCCGGGACCGAGGCAGAGCACCGGTACGCCGGACAGGCCCGCCGCGATCTCCACCGCCTGCGCGTCGCGCGGGTCGTGGACGAACGCCTCCGGCGCGGACAGCGCGACGAACTCGTCGACCTCCCGCCGCGAGGTCACCGGCGCGACCCACATGCTCCGGCAGCCGAGCAGGTGCAGGGCCAGTTGCAGCAGCGGCCCCTCGACCGTGTTGCCGAGCATCACCAGCACCGCGGCGCCCGGGCGTACCCCGTGGTGGTGCAACGCGGCGGCCAGGCCGCGCACCTGCGCGGCGACCTGGGGGTAGGTGAGGCGGCGTCCGCCGCCGACGAGCGCCTCCCGGTCGCCGAACCCGGCGAACAGCTCCAGCGCCTCGTGCACATAGTTCGGCCGGTCGGTCATCGGGCAGCCCCCATCATGGTCCGCGAGCGGCGTCCGGCCAGGTCAGGGCCGGGACAGGACGGCAGGTGCCAGGGTCGGCGACCGCACCGCCGCCAGCCCCGAGCCTAGGCAGCCACGGTCCACGGCGGACAGAGCCGATCGTCGCTGCGTCCCGTCCCGCGGGCATTTGATCATGTCGATCAGGTTGATTGACGCTCGTCACAGCCGGAAGCTAGTTTCCGGTCCATCGCCCGGGCCGGTGCCGCCGACCGCGTCACGCCCGGGGCTGCCGACCATGGAGGATCGATGCCGACCCCGAAGAGATGGCACGTCATAGCTTCCGCCGTCACGCTGCTGATCGCCGCCACCCCGGCGGTCACGGCGAGCGCCGGCCCGACCGGGAACGACCGCGCCGGGCACGGGCGCGCCGAGTGGGCCGGAACCTGGGCCGCCGCGGTGACCCGCGGGAACACAGTGGGCCTGACCAACACCGGCCTGAACAACCAGAGCATCCGGATGACAGTGCAGACCTCGGTGGGCGGCCCGCGCCTGCGGGTGCGGCTGACCAACCTGTACGGCGAGCAGGCCGTCCAGGTCGGCCGCGCCACCATCGCCCGGCCGAACACCGCCACCCCCGACGACCTGTCCGACATCGTCGGGTCGAGCGTCCGCCAGCTGACGTTCTCCGGCGCCGGCTCGGCGACCATCAACAAGGGCGCCGAACTGCTCAGCGACCCGGTGGCCTTCCCGGTGGCCGAGCAGGAGGACCTGGTCGTCACCCTGTACTTCCCGGTGCTCACCGGGCCGGTCACGTTCCACGGCCAGTCCCGGGTCACCAACTTCATCGGCGCCACCGACCTCACCTCGGCGGCCGAGGGCACCGGCTTCACCATCCGGCCCAACTGCTGCTGGATGTTCCTGTCCGGCATCGACGTGGAACGCAAGGCCACGCCCGGCTCGGTGGTGGTGCTGGGTGACTCCATCAGCGACGGCAACGGCAGCACCGTCAACGCCGATCAGCGCTGGTCCGACCTGCTGGCCAAGCGGCTGATCGACGCCCGCCCGGAGCCGCGTACGCCGGGTGTGCTCAACCTCAGCCTGGCCGGCAACCGGCTCAACCACGAGGGCCCCGAGCCCGGCGCGGACAACTTCCCCGGCTACTACGAGCTGGGCCCGAACGCGCTGGCCCGGCTCAACGAGGACGTGTTCCCGCAGACCGGGGTGCGGACCGTCATCACCCACCTGGGCATCAACGACATCTGGATGAACGGCGACAGCCCCGAGGCGATCATCGCCGCGCTGCGCCAGCTCAACCGGCAGGTCCAGGCGCGGGGCCTGACCAGCATCGCCGGCACGCTCATGCCGTACGAGGGCAACGGCGGGCCGGGCGTGTGGACCCCGGAGAAGGACGCCACCCGCCAGGCGGTGAACACCTGGCTGCGCGGGCCCGGCCGGGCCGAGTTCGACGGCATCGTCGACTTCGACGCGGTGATGCGGGATCCGGCCCAGCCGAGCCGGCTGCTGCCGGCGTACGACTCGGGTGACCACATCCACCCGAACGACACGGGCGCCGCGGTCATGGCGAACGCCGTACCACTGAAGTTGCTCGGACTGTGACACCGGGCGGGGGCGGCGGTCGACACGACGCCGCCCCCGCCACCGTTTTCCTGGGGAGGAAGAGACAGTGGACGTCAGCGAGATCCTGACCGGCCTGTACAGCGAACAGGGCCGGCAGAACCCCTATCCCTTCTACGCGGCCCTGCACGAGCACGGGCCGATAAACGCCGTACCGGCCCGGGCCGAGCACAGCACCGTGAGCGCGGTCGCCGGCGGATACGACGTGGTGGACCAGATCCTGCGCGATCCCGGCTGGTACAAGGGCTTCCCGCCCGGCTGGGAGGAGCAGGAGATCCTGCGCACGTTCCTCACCTCGATGATGTTCGTCAACCCGCCGGACCACACCCGGATGCGCGCGGTGTTCGCCAGGACGTTCACCCCGCGCCGCCTCGGCGCGCTGGAACCGGTGATCGAGCGGATCGTCGCCGAACGCCTGGACCACCTGGCCGAGGCGGGCGCGGACGGGCACGAGGTGGACTTCGTGGCCGACTTCGCGTACCCGGTCCCGGCGCTGGTGATGGCCGAGTTCATCGGCCTGCCCGCGGCCGACCTGACCTGGTACCGGCAGCGGGTCGACTGGATCGACGAGTACATGGACGTCTCCGGCAAGACGCCGGAGCGGCTGGCCCGGGCCAACCAGGCCGCCGAGGAGCTGCGCGTCTACTACCGGGACCTGATCGCCCACCGCCGCCGCACGCCCGGTCACGACCTGATCAGCGGGCTGGTCGAGGTGCTCGACGCGGGCGGCGTGGACCTCACCGAGGAGGAGTTGATCAGCAACCTGATCGTGCTGTTCAACGCCAGCTTCGTCACCACCGTCTACATGTTCAGCAACGGCCTGCCGCTGCTGCTGGACCACCCGGACGTCACCGCCGCGCTACCAGGCGACGACGAACTGGCACGCGGCTGCGTCGAGGAGGTGCTGCGGATGGAGAGCCCGGTGCACTTCCTGGCCCGATCCGCGCCCGCCGGCGCCGACCTCGGCGGCGTGCCGGTCAGCCGCGACGACAACGTGCTGCTGCTGATCGCCGCCGCCAACCGTGACCCGGCGAGGTTCCCCGACCCGGACCGCTTCGACCCGCGCCGCGCCGGCCCGCCGTCGCTGGCCTTCGGCGTCGGGCTGCACTTCTGCCTCGGCTCGGCGGTGTCCCGGCTGGAGGGCCGCCTGGCGCTGCCGCGCCTGTTCGCGCGCTTTCCCCGGCTCGCCGTCACCCAGCCCTACACGTACAGCGGGAGCCTGTTCCTGCGTGGAATCGACAAACTCTTCGTCACCACCGGGGAGGCCGGATGACACTCGATCCGCAGGTGGTCGCGTGGCGGGCCGCGCGCGCCGCCGCCGGCACCGCGCCGCTCTACACCCAGACCCTCGCGCAGGCCCGCGCCGCCGACCTCGCCGCGATCCGCGCCGGGTCCGGCGCGGTCGAGCCGGTCGCCGAGGTACGCGACACGACGGTGCCCGGCCCGGCCGGGCCGCTGCCGGTGCGGATCCACCGGCCGGACGGCGACGGTCCGCTGCCCACGCTCGTCTACTACTTCGGTGGCGGCTGGACGCTCGGCAGCGTCGACACGGCCGACGGGATCTGCCGGCGGCTGGTCAACCTGGCCGCCGTCCAGACCGTGACCGTCGGCTACCGGCTCGCCCCGGAGCATCCGTTCCCGGCGGCGGTGGAGGACTGCCACGCCGCGTTGCGGCACCTCGCCGCGCACGCCGCCGAGTTCCGCGTCGACGCCGACCGGCTGGCGGTGGGCGGGGACAGCGCGGGCGGGAACCTGGCCGCCGCGGTCACGCTGCTGGCCCGCGCCGACGGCGGTCCCCGGCTCGCCGCCCAGCTGCTCGTCTACCCGAACACCGACCAGCGGCCCGGGCACCGGCCGGGCGACGACGAGGACCCGATGCTGTTCAACAGGCACTCGGTCGGCTGGTACCGCGGCCACTACCTCACCGACCCCGGCGACGCCGCCCACCCGCTCGCGTCGCCGCTGCTCGCCGAGGACCTGTCCGGCCTGCCGCCGGCGTTCGTGGTCACCGCCGGGCACGATCCGCTGCGCGACGAGGGCCTGCGGTACGCCGAGCGGCTGCGCGAGTCCGGCGTGCCCACCGAGACGGACGACTACCCGGGCATGGTGCACGGGTTCTTCGCCATGCCCGGCGTGTTCGACGCCGGACGGCAGGCCCAGGAACGTGCCGCCGCCTTCCTGCGCCGCGCCTTCGGGCTCGACCCGGCGCACGCCCGGGCGGCGACGGGTGCCGACCATGGCTGACCCGGCGGACGGGTTCGTGCCGCCGGCCAGCCTGGCCGAGTTCGCCGCGCTCGCCCGGGCGGTCCTGCCGGCCGACGTGTGGGACTTCGTCGACGGCGGCAGCGGCACCGAGACCGCCCTGGCCGCGAACCGGGCCGCGCTGGACCGGGTGGCGGTGCTGCCCCGGATGCTGGCCGGGGTGGACGACCCGTCCACCGAGGCGGCGCTGCCCGGCGGCCGGGCCGCGTTGCCGGTGGCTGTCGCGCCGATGGCGTACCAGCGGCTGCTGCACCCCGACGGCGAGCCGGCGCTCGCGGCGGCGGCCCGGGCGGCGGGCGTGCCGTACGTGGCGAGCACGCTGTCCAGCACGCCGATCGAGGAGATCGCGGCGACCGGCGCGACGGTGTGGTTCCAGCTCTACTGGCTGCGCGACCGGGCGCTGGTGGCCGACCTGCTCGACCGGGCGGAGGCGGCCGGCTGCGCAGCGGTGATGGTGACTGTGGACGTGCCGGTGCTCGGGCGGCGCCTGCGCGACGCCCGCAACGGGTTCGCGCTGCCGCCGCACGTCACCGCCGCGAACCTGCCCGGCGGCCGGGACGACCTGGCGCACCAGGGCACCCCCGGCGTCTCGGCGGTGGCGGTGCACACCGGCGCGGTGTTCGCCCCGGCGCTGAGCTGGGCGGACCTGGAGTGGTTGCGGGAGCGTACCCGGGTGCCGTTGCTCGTCAAGGGCATCCTGGACCCGCGCGACGCGGTCCGCGCGGCGGACGCCGGCGTCGACGCCGTGGTGGTCTCCAACCACGGCGGACGGCAGCTCGACGCCGCCCCGGCCAGCGCGGCCGTGCTGCCTGAGGTGGTCGAGGCGGTCGACGAGCGGTGCGTGGTGCTGCTGGACAGCGGCGTCCGCGGCGGTGTCGACGTGCTGCGCGCGCTGGCGCTCGGCGCGGACGGCGTGCTGCTGGGCCGGCCGCTGCTCTGGGC
>NZ_JBXUOV010000169.1:0-12908 GCF_057196585.1 Micromonospora sp. ATLC20 | reverse complement strand
GTCGCGGCCCCCGCCGACCCGACCCCGCTCGGCGACGCAGCGCCGGCGCGGCGACCCGGCACCCCGCTCGACTGAGCCGGTCGGGGCGAAGTCGCGCCGTTCCGGCCACCGGGCCGTCCGGTTTGCACGAAAGTGCTCAGAGTGGGGGCGGACCGGGACGACGCGGCGGAGACGGGCACCGTCGTCACGCCCTCGGCCGAGTTCCCGCCGCTCGGCGACGAGGAACGCGCGGCGCTCGGCCGGATCGGCGAGCGCTGGCGCGGCCCGCGCCGCGCCGACGACCTGCCGGTCGACCCGACGCTGGGACGGCACGACCACCACCCGGCGCCGACCCGGTTCGGGCGGCTCGCGCCGATCGACATGTTCACCGTGGCGCAGCCGGACGAGCTGGTCGCCACCGGTGCGGCCGACCTGCCCGGCGACCGGACCGGCCGGGCCGCCGCCCGGACCCGCCGGGCGCTGCTCGGGCCGCCGCTGTCCAGCGCGTCGGTGCTGTACGAGCGGATGCGCAAACTCGTCGCGCTGCCGGTGCTCTCGTCGGACCTGCTCAGTTCCGTGGCGTACGGGCCGGAGGCGATGCTCGCGGTGCTGGTGCTGGCCGGGAGCGCCGCGCTCGGATTGGCCCTGCCGCTCGCCGCCGTACTGGTGCTGCTGATGATCGCCGTCGGCCTCTCCTACCGGCAGACCATCCCGGCCTACCCGCACGGTGCCGGCTCGTACATCGTCGCGGGGGACAACCTCGGGCGTACGCCGGGCCTCGCCGCCGCGGCCGGGCTGATGCTCGACTACGTGCTGACCGTGTCCGTGTCGGTGGCGGCCGGGGTGCACGCGGTCACCTCGGCGCTACCAGGGCTCGATCCGTGGGCGGTGCCGCTCGGGGTGCTGGTGATCGTCGTGCTGCTCGCCGGGAACCTGCGCGGCGTCCGCACCGCGGGGAACATCTTCGTGCTGCCCACGTACGCGTTCGTGGTGGTGCTTGTCGCGGTGCTGGCGATCGGGTACGCGAAGGCCGCCTCGCGGGGTTTCGCGCCGCTGCCGCCGCCCTCGGTGCCCGCCGCCGAGGGCCTGGGCCTGCTGCTGGTGCTGCGGGCCTTCTCCTCCGGCGCGGTGTCGATGACCGGCATCGAGGCGGTCTCCAACGCGGTGCCCGCGTTCCGCCCGACCGAGTGGCGCAACGCCCGCACCACGCTCGGCTGGATGGTCGCCATGCTGGTGACGCTGTTCGCGGGCCTGATCGGGCTGATCCACCTCGACGGACTGGTGCCCCGGGCGGACGAGACGCTGCTGTCCCAGCTCGGCCGGGTCACGTTCCCGAGCGGACCCTGGTACGCGATCCTCCAGGCCACCACCGCGCTGATCCTGCTGCTCGCCGCGAACACGGCGTTCAACGACTTCCCCCGGCTGCTGTTCTTCATGGCCCGGGACGGGCACGCGCCGCGCCGTTTCCTGCACATGGGCGACCGGCTGGCGTTCAGCAACGGGCTGGTGGCGCTGGCGCTGACCGCAGCGGTCGTGTTCGTCGCGTTCGGCGGGCACACCGAGCGGCTGATCCCGCTCTACGCGGTGGGCGTCTTCCTCGCCTTCACGCTGTCCCAGACCGGGATGGTGGTGCACTGGCGCCGCCGCCGGGGAGCGGGGTGGCGGCGCCGGCTCGCGCTCAACGCGGTCGGCGCGGCGCTGTCCGGGCTGGTGCTGCTGACCGCGGCGGTCGCCAAGTTCACCGAGGGCGCCTGGGTGGTGGTGCTCGCCGTGCCGCTGCTGGTGCTGCTGTTCCGCCGGATCCACAGGCACTACGACCGGCTGCACCGCGCGCTGGCGCTGCATCCGCCGCCGTCCGCGCCACCCGCCGAGTGCGACGAACTGCCCCAGCAGGTACGCCACCTGGTGATCGTGCCGGTGGCCCGGCTGAACCGGGCGTCGCTGCGCGCGCTGGCGTACGCGACGTCACTCGGGCGGCCGACGCTCGCCGTGCACCTCGCTCCCGAGGAGGCCGAGGCGGACCGGTTCCGGGAACAGTGGCGGGCCTGGGGAGACCACCTGCGGCTGGAGACGATCGTGTCGCCGTACCGGTCGGTGATCGGGCCGCTGGCGCACTACCTGGAGGCGCTGCACGCCGCGAACCCGGACCTGACGCTCACCGTGATCGTGCCGGAGGTGGTGCTGCGCCGGCGGCGGTACCGGCTGCTGCACAGCCGCGCCGAGCAGCGGCTACGGGTCGCGTTGCGCGCGCTGCCCGGCGTGGTGGTCACGAGCGTCCCGGTGCACGTGTCGTGACCTCAGACGTCGCGTACCTCCAGCACCCGGGTGGCGGGCGCGGCGTCGCCCAGCTCGGTGCGCAACGCGACGCGCTCCGGGTCGACAAGGAACGCGTCCAGCCCGGCGCGGGCGGCGAACCGGATGACGTGCACCTCGGTCTCCCCGTCGCCGGTGCGCAGCCGCCGTTCCAACTCGCCGCCGTGCCGGCCGAGCAGCGCCAGCACCGCGTCCTCGTAGCGCCGCCCGGCGTCCACGTCGGCGCTCAGGTCGACGAGCGCGACCAGCAGGACCTCTTGCTCCGTGGTCATGTGTCCCCTCGGTGTCGTCAGGCGTCGAGCCCGACGGCCTTCGCGCTGGCCGTCCAGAGCCGGGCGGCCAGCGCCGGATCGGCCGCCTTGGGCCGGGGCCGGTGCGGCTTGCGGTCGGCGTAGTAGCCGCCGTCGGTCAGCCGGGACGGATCCTGGCAGGCCAGCCACACCAGCGTCTCCGCGCCCTTCTCCGGGCTGCGGAACGGCAGCAGCCGCATGCCGAGCGCCACGATCCGGCTCTCGTTGCCGAAGCGGGTCCGCACCACGCCGGGGTGGAACGCGTGCGCCGGCACCTCCGGCCAGCGCCGCGCGGCCTCGGCGGTGAACAGGATGTTCGCCTGCTTGCTGGTGCCGTACGCGCGGAACGGCCGGTACGAGCGCAGCGCGGAATTGAGGTCGTCCGGGTCCAGTACGCCGCTGCGGTGCGCGTCCGAGGCGGTGACCACCATCCGCCCGATCCGGTCTCGCAGCAGATTGCTGAGCAGGAACGGGGCGAGGTGGTTGGCCTGCATGCTCAGCTCGAAACCGTCGACCGTGGTGATCGGCTCCAGCACGATCGCGCCCGCGTTGTTGGCGAGCACGTCGATCCGGTCGTACCGCTCGCGCAGCCGTTCGGCGAGCCCGCGTACGTCGTCGAGCACCGCGAAGTCGGCGCGGAACAGCTCCGGCTGCTCGCCGCAGCACTCGCGGACCCGCTCGCCCGCGGCGCGCAGCCGGGCCGGGTCGCGGCCGACCAGCACCACCTGGTCACCGCGGCGCGCCAGCTCCTCGGCGGCGGCCAGGCCGATGCCGGAGCTGGCCCCGGTCAGCACGACGATCCGACGCTCAGTGAGATCTTCCACAGGTCCATTCACCCCGGTCACGGCACGAGGTTACCGTGGCGTCACCACGCCCTTTGGGATCGTTAAGTTCTCGAAATCCACCGCTGCGCCGGCACCCGCGCCGGACGCTGGAAGGAGCGCATCCATGACCGCTGTCGGTCGTCCCCGCCGATCCTGCCTGGCGGTGCCCGGCTCCAGCGTCAAAATGCTCGGCAAGGCCCAGGGCCTTCCCGCCGACCAGGTCTTCCTGGACCTGGAGGACGCGGTCGCCCCGCTCGCCAAGCCGGACGCGCGCAAGAACATCGTGGCCGCGCTGAACGAGGGCGACTGGACGGGCAAGACCCGCGTGGTCCGGGTGAACGACCTGACCACGCCGTGGACCTACCGGGACGTCATCGAGGTGGTCGAGGGCGCCGGGGCGAACCTGGACTGCATCATGCTGCCGAAGGTGCAGAACGCCGAGCAGGTGCACTGGCTGGACCTGCTGCTCACCCAGATCGAGAAGACGCTCGGCCTGGAAGTGGGCCGGATCGGCATCGAGGCGCAGATCGAGAACGCGGCCGGGCTGGTGAACGTGGACGCCATCGCCGGCGCCTCGCCCCGGGTCGAGACGATCATCTTCGGCCCGGCCGACTTCATGGCCTCGATCAACATGAAGTCGCTCGTGGTCGGCGCGCTGATCCCGGACTACCCGGGCGACCCGTACCACTACATCCTGATGCGCATCCTGATGGCCGCGCGGATGCACGACAAGCAGGCCATCGACGGCCCGTTCCTGCAGATCCGGGACGTGGACGCGTTCCGCGAGGTGGCGAAGCGCTCGGCGGCGCTGGGCTTCGACGGCAAGTGGGTGCTGCACCCCGGCCAGATCGACGCCGCGAACGAGGTCTACTCCCCGGCGCAGGCCGACTACGACCACGCCGAGCTGATCCTCGACGCGTACGACTACTACACCTCGGAGGCCGGCGGGAAGCTCGGCGCGGTGATGCTCGGCGACGAGATGATCGACGAGGCGTCCCGCAAGATGGCGCTGGTGATCGCCGCGAAGGGCCGCGCCGCCGGCATGTCCCGCACGTCCACGTTCACGCCGCCCGCGTCCTGACCGCGCGCCGGGCCGCCTCCACGCCGGGGGCGGCCCGATCGCGTCAGTAACTGCTGCTCGTGCTGCTGGCGCCGATCGCGATCACGATCATCACGATGTAGAAGATGATGAAGGCGACCAGCAGGGCGGTCAGGATCCAGCCGACGATGATGGCGGCCTTCGCCATGCCCTCGCCCTGCTCACCGGTCTCCCGGATCTGCTTACGGGCGACGTGGCCCATGATCGCGCCGATCGGTGCGGTGATGCACGAGGTGAAGCCGACGAGCGACAGCACCAGCGCCACGATGGCGAGCGTGTTCGTGCGGGACGCCGGCATCGCATAACCGGGATAGGCGCCGGGCGGGGGATAGGCACCCGGATAGCCGGGCATCGGCGCCGCGTACTGCTCGCCGCCGGGCGGGGCGTAGGGCGACTTCGCGCCCGCGTACGGGTCCGCGACCGGCGCGTACGGGTCGGCCTGCGCGTACGGGTCGGCCGGGCCCGGCTGACCCGGCACGCCCGGCGGGCTCGACTGCTGCCCGGCCGCCAAGGGATCCTGCCAGCCACCGGACGGTGGGGGATAGGTCATCTGATCATCTCCAGGTACGTGGTCGCGCTCAGGGTAGCCATCCCATGCGCGACACGGACGCCCCCTTTCCGGCCACCGCGTTGCCCGTGGGGTCGGCACCGGGCAGGATCCTCGGCATGGCACTTGACGCGCGTGGGGGTCGGTCGCGACGGGACATGAGCCGGCCGGGGTCGGTGCGGCGCCCGCGCGCCGGCGAGCCGGTCGGCGCCGCCGACTCCGAACGGCCGGCGCCGCTGCCGGAACCGGCCACCATGCGCCTGGACGGCCGGGTCGCGCTGGTGACCGGCGCGGGCAGCCCGGACGGCATCGGGTACGCGACCGCGCGCCGGCTGTCCGACCTGGGCGCCCGGGTGGCGATCGTGTCCACCACGAGGCGCATCCACGAACGCGCGGGCGAGCTGGGCGTCACCGGTTTCGTCGCGGACCTCACCGACGAGTCGGAGGTGGGCGCGCTCGCCGACGCGGTGGCCGAGCAGCTCGGCGACGTCGAGGTGCTGGTGAACAACGCGGGCCTGGCGAGCCGGGCCAGCCCGGAGGTGCTGCGGCCGGTGGCGCAGCTGACGTACGACGAGTGGCGCGGCGAGATCGACCGCAACCTGACCACCGCGTTCCTGTGCAGCCGCGCGTTCATCGGCGGCATGGCCGAGCGGGGCTGGGGCCGGATCGTCAACCTGGCCGCCACCGCCGGGCCGGTGAACGCGCTGCCCACCGAGGCGGCCTACGCGGCGGCCAAGGCCGGCGTGGTCGGGCTGACCCGGGCGCTGGCGATGGAGATGATCGCCGACGGGGTGACTGTGAACGCGGTCGCGCCGGGCATCATCCACACCGCGGCGTCCACCATGGCCGAGATCAAGCAGGGCCTCGGTACGCCGGTCGGTCGTCCCGGCACGCCGGACGAGGTGGCCGCGGCGATCGCGTTCCTCTGCTCGCCGGCCGCGTCGTACATCACCGGGCAGATGCTTGTGGTCGACGGTGGCAACAGCGTCCGGGAGGCGCAGTTCCGCTGAGGCGTCAGTAGGTGCTGTTGTCGGAGTTGGCCCAGATCGCCAGCCCGATCCAGCCGCAGCAGACCAGCAGGCCGATCGCGGTGAAGATGTAGCTGAGAACCAGGCCCCAGGTGGCGAGCTGGTCGCCGTCCTCGCCGGTCTGCCGGATCTGCCGCTTGGCCAGGTGGCCGCAGACGATGCCGGCGGGCGCGAAGACGAACGCGAAGACGAGCGACAGGATGGCGAGCACGTTCGTGCCACGGGGTCCCGGCCCCTGGCCGGGTGGCCCGTACTGGCCGTAGGGCGGCTGCGGGGCGTACGGGGGCTGGTGGCCGTACTGCGGGTGCTGCTGGCCGTACTGCGGCTGCCCGTACGGCTGGCCGTGCGACGGCGGCTCGTACGGCGACGGTGGCTGCTCGTCTGTCACAAGCGCCCCTTCCCCCCAGGTCAACGGCCCTCTTACTTGCGGACGCTACCCGTAGCGGTGAACCTTTTCACAGCGGTTGTGTGGACTGGTCACCTTGGCGCGGCCGGTCCCGGGGCCGATACTGACCGAGCGTTCAGTTACCCATGAGTAAGGCGCCGACCCCGGAGGCTGAGATGGCCCGACTCGCCCAGACACCCGGACTGACCGACGTGCAGCGGTCGATCCTGGAAACCGTCCGGGAGTTCGCCGACAAGGAGATCATCCCGCACGCGCAGCGGCTGGAGCACGCCGACGAGTACCCGAGCGACATCCTCGACGGCATGCGCGAGATGGGGCTGTTCGGCCTCACCATCGACGAGGAGTACGGCGGCCTGGGCGAGTCCCTGCTGACCTACGCGCTGGTGGTCGAGGAGCTGTCCCGGGGCTGGATGTCGATCTCCGGCATCGTCAACACCCACTTCATCGTGGCGTACCTGATCTCGCAGCACGGCTCCGCGGACCAGAAGGCCCGGCTGCTGCCCCGGATGGCCACCGGCGAGGTACGCGGCGCGTTCTCGATGTCGGAGCCGGAGTGCGGTTCCGACGTCTCGGCGATCAAGTCGAAGGCCGTGCGCGACGGCGACAACTACGTCCTCAACGGCCAGAAGATGTGGCTCACCAACGGGGCGTACTCCTCGGTGGTCGCCACCCTGGTCAAGACCGACACCGGAGCCGACTCGGTCTACGGCAACATGAGCACCTTCCTGCTGGAGAAGGAGCCCGGCTTCGGCGAGACCGCGCCCGGCCTCACCATCCCCGGCAAGATCGACAAGATGGGCTACAAGGGCGTCGAGACCACCGAGATGGTGCTCGACGGCGTCACGGTGCCCGCCTCCGCCGTCCTCGGCGGCGAGGAGAAGGTCGGCCGCGGCTTCTACCAGATGATGGACGGCATCGAGGTCGGCCGGGTCAACGTCGCCGCCCGCGCCTGCGGCATCTCGATCCGGGCGTTCGAACTCGCGGTCGCGTACGCCCAGCAGCGCCACACCTTCGGCCAGCCGCTCGCCAAGCACCAGGCCGTCGCGTTCAAGCTCGCCGAGATGGGTACGAAGATCGAGGCCGCGCACGCGCTCATGGTCAACGCGGCCCGGCTCAAGGACGCCGGCCAGCGCAACGACGTCGAGGCGGGCATGGCGAAGCTGCTCGCGTCCGAGTACTGCGCCGAGGTGGTCCAGGAGGCGTTCCGGATCCACGGCGGCTACGGCTACTCAAAGGAGTACGAGATCGAGCGCCTGATGCGCGAGGCGCCGTTCCTGCTCATCGGCGAGGGCACCTCGGAGATCCAGAAGACGATCATCTCGCGCGGCCTGCTCAAGCAGTACAAGCAGTAAGGATCACCGTTCCGCCACGCCGGAGGCCGGTTCCGGGGGAGCCACCGGCAACCCCACCGCCAGCGTCTCCGGCGTGGTCCGGAACCGCTCGATCGCGGCGATCAGCCGCTCGTCCGGCACGGCCAGGTCGCGCCCGCCGATCAGCGGCCGGGGCAGCCGTTCCGGTTCCAGGCGGAGGTGCACACCGCCGCCACGCTCGCCGGACCGCTGCGCGCCACGGATCCCGGACCACGGATACCAGTCCCCGTCGTACCGGAGTCCGCCGCCGGTCAACGCCAGCCGGCCGGTGAACCGCACCTCGCTGTGGACGACCCAGCCCAGGCCGAGGGCCACGGCGCCCAGCACCAGCGGTCGCCACGGCTCGACCTGCGGCCAGCGCTCGGTCAGGAACGAGAACCCGCCGAGCACCACCACGAGGCCGAGCGCCACGTCCGCGGTCAGCCCCAGCCATCCCGCCGCCGACCGCCGGGCCATCAGCCCCGGTTCGGCGCCGTGCGGCCCGGCTACCCGGGGTCGCCAGACCAGCCGGCCGGTCCGCCGTGGCCGCCAGTACCGCTGCGCCAGGTGCACCAGGCCCACCAGCCACACCGTGCCACGAATCGCGCTGAGGTCCGACGGGTCCAGCGCGAGGAGAACCCGGCCGCTCACCGCGGCCGCCGCCGCACCGGCCAGGAGCGCGAGCAGCCTGCGGGACCAGAGCCCGTCGCGGCCGGGCACCGCCGCAGCCGCCATCGGGCCGGGACCGGACATGCCCGAAGGGTACGCGCCGCGTGCCGCGTCGTCAGGCTGACGTGCCGCCGGATGTACGGGTCAGGCCGGCGGCGGCCCGCTCGACGATGAGGCACTTGTCCTCGACGTAGTCGAGGCCGGCCTCCTCGGCGATCCGGCGCGCCTCGTCCGAGTAGATCCCGAGCTGCAACCACACCGCCGGGGCACCGATCGCCACCGCCTGCCGGACCACGTCGACCGCGTCGCGGGCCGGGCGGAACACGTCGACCAGGTCGACCGGGTGCGGGATGTCGGCGAGCGTCGGGTACGCCTTCTCGCCGAACAACTCGTCCACTGTCGGGTTGACCGGGATGATCCGCCAGCCGTGCCGTTGCATCTCCAGCGGTACGCGGTGCGCGGCCTTGCCCGGGTCGCGGGAGGCGCCCACGACGGCGATCACGGCGGAGTCGGCGAGGATCTGCTGTGCGGAACGCATCCCCCGAGACTAGCCCCGCCGGTGCGGGTTCTCCCCGCTAGAGCAGGGAGAGCTGCTCGGCGGCCGGTGCGGGCGGCGGGGTCTCGGGCAGCCGGCGATTGTCGCCGGTCTCGCCGCGGTGCAGCCCGTGCCGGCGTGCCGCCATCCGCACCCGCGCTGTCACCTCCCGCTGGTACGCCTGCGGCGCGTACGAGCCGGCCTGGTAGAGCTGCCGGTAGCGGGGCACCAGGTGGGGGAACTCCCGGGCCAGCCAGCGGGCGTACCACTCCCGGGCGCCGGGCCGCAGGTGCAGCGGCAGCGGCGTCACGCCTGCCGCGCCGGAGGCGGCGATTGCCGCGACCGTGGCGTCGATGGACTCCTCGTCGTCGCTGAGGCCGGGCAGGATCGGCGCCATCAGTACGCCGACGGAGAAGCCGGCGTCGGTGAGGGTGCGGACCGCGTCGAGGCGGCGGCGCGGGCTCGGCGTACCAGGCTCGGCCGCCCGCCAGAGCGCCTCGTCGACGAACCCCACCGAGTACGACACACCGACCCGGGTCACCTCGGCGGCCTGGCGCAGCAGCGGCAGGTCGCGCAGCAGCAGCGTGCCCTTGGTCAGGATGGAAAACGGGTTCGCGAAGTCCCGCAGCGCCTCGATGATCGGCGGCATCAGGCGGTAGCGGCCCTCGGCCCGCTGGTAACAGTCCACGTTGGTGCCCATCGCGACGTGCGCGCCGCGCCAGCGTGGGGCGGCCAGCTCGCGGCGGACCAGCTCGCCCGCGTTGACCTTGACGATCACCTTGCGGTCGAAGTCGGCGCCCGGGTCCAGGTCGAGGTAGGTGTGGGTGTTGCGGGCGAAGCAGTTGTGGCTGACCACGCCGTTGGCGATGAAGTCGCCGGTGCCGGTGGTGATGTCCCAAAGCGGAAGCTCCAGGCCGAGGTCTTCGACGGCGGTCACCTGGAGTCGCGCCGCGCACTTGAGCGCCATGCCCTCGATCGAGCGACGGGCGGTGACGGCCGGGTCGGTGAGGTGGAAGAAGCGCAGCCGCTCCGGCAGCCCGCCGGTCAGCCGGAGCTGACGCGCCGCACCCGGTGCGCCCGGCACGTCGAGCGCCCACCGGAAGCCGAACCGGTCCAGCGCGCCGGCCGCGCGGGCCCGGCTCTCGTCGTCGGCGACGCTGATCCGGAACACGCCCCGGTGACAGGTGCCGACGGCGTCGAACATGCCGGCCAGGTAGCCCAGTGCCCAGTCGTCCGTCGCTTCGTCGGGTGGCGTGAACAGCCCGGTGACGACGTCGGCCGGGCCGGCTGTGCGTACCACTGTGGTCGTCGCCCGGCGGCCCACCCGGGCGACGGTGGCCCGCTCGACGGTGACGCCTGCGTCGGTCAGGTAGTGCTCGGCCCGGTCCAGCGCCTCCGCCTCGGCGGTGGCCAGCCGGAACCGGGTGTCGCGCCGGTGACCGGCGGGGTCGTCGTCGCGGACCAGGGCGTGCAGGTAACCCCGGCGGTAGTCGGCCGAGCGCTTCGGTGCCACCACGAACCCGCCGGTGCCGAGCAGGCGGTTGCGGGTGGTCAGGTGCGGACGGCGTCCGCCGCCGCGCATGGTCCCGGTGACGTGCTTCCAGCCGCGTTCGGTGAGGAACCGGTGGTCGCCGCTGGCGACGAGCGTGGTGCCGTCGGCGAGGGTGATCCGGTAGGCCCGCTTCACCGTCGACCACTTGTCGAGCACTGTGGTGACGACGTAGTGGCGGTAGGCGCCGCTGCGCCGGGTGCCGTAGATCCGGTCGCCGGGCTCCAGCTCGCTGATCGCCCTGGTGCGGCCGTCGGCCATCAGGATCGGTGTGTCGCCGCCCAGGCAGTAGACGCAGGCGTGCGAGCAGCCCCGGTAGGGGTTGATCGTCCACTCGAACGGCACGCGTGACTGGCCGGGCACCCGGTTGATGATCGACTTGGCGTGGACCTCGTAGAAGGTCATGCCGGCGAAGTCGGGGGTGTCGAACGTGCGGGTTACGGCGCCGGGCAGCGCCAGCGGCAGGGGTGGAGCCGCCGGCGCCGCCCGATCGGGAGTCCCCTCGTCCGGGGGAGCGGAGAGGTTGTCCCAGCGCATGGAGTCATTCGAACACGTGTTCGAACATTGCGCAAGCGAGCCGCGCCGGCACGGGGCACGCCGCCGGCCGGCACCCCGTAGGGCACCGGCCGGCGGCGTGCGGAACGTCAGTGGTTGTGCTCGGCCAGCTTCTTGCGGACGTCGTCCATGTCCAGCGCCTGGACCTGCTCGATGAGGTTCTCCAGCGCCGACTCCGGCAGCGCGCCCGGCTGGGCGAAGACGATCACACCGTCACGGATCGCCATGATCGTCGGGATGGAGCTGATGTTGAACTTGGCCGCCAGCTCCTGCTGCGCCTCGGTGTCGACCTTGCCGAAGGCGATCTCCGGGTGCTTCTCCGAGGAGCGCTCGTAGACCGGGGCGAAGCGCTTGCACGGGCCGCACCAGTCCGCCCAGAAGTCGAGCAGGACGATCCCGTCGCGCCCGGTCACCTCGTCAAAGTTGGCCGTGGTCAGCTCAACCGTTGCCATTTGCTCTCTCCGATCACCGCGGATTGTCGTACGTCCGGTGGAACCAGGGTCAGTCCGTCCGAATTCCCGTCGCGCGGGTGACGAAACGCTGAGCGCCCGGACGGTGACCCTGGGCACATCGAACACCATCTGTTCGCTCCGTTCGTGCGGAACGCAAATGCACGCCGCACTTGCGTGACGGGACGTGATGGGAGCGTTTCCAAGGAGATCACGCTCAGTTGCGGCTACGTATCGGTAACTTTGGGCTTGACAAGCATCTATCCGGCCTGCGGAGATCGCTTACCGACCTCGTGTCGGTTACTTTGAGTAGTGTTACGAAAAGATAAATGTGACCTCCGTCTCTGTCGGCGACGGGTAGTCGTACGGCAGAATTCTTCGCATCAGAGCGTGGGCGGCGGGTGCCGGGGAGGGCCCCGCCGCTCATTGCGTCCGGACCTCGGTGGCCCCCGGTGTGACATTTCCGCCGGGCGAGCGCCCCGCCCCTCGCCTTAACAAGCGATAAGGCATGCTGTGCCGAACTCCATCGCCGCCCGTGAAGGGGACAAGGATGCAGTTCGGCCGCTACTACGAGGAGTTCGAGGTCGGCGCGGTCTACCGGCACTGGCCGGGCAAGACGGTCACCGAGTACGACGACCACCTCTTCTGCCTGCTCACCATGAACCACCATCCGCTGCACATGGACGCGCACTACGCCGAGTCCGCCTCGCAGTTCAAGCGCAACGTGGTGGTCGGCAACTACATCTACTCGCTGCTGCTGGGCATGTCCGTACCGGACGTCAGCGGCAAGGCGATCGCCAACCTGGAGATCGAGTCGCTGCGGCACGTCGCGCCGACGTTCCACGGCGACACCATCTACGGCGAGACGACGGTGCTGGACAAGCGGGAGTCGGCCTCGAAGCCCGACCGCGGCGTGGTCGCGGTCGAGACCCGCGGCTACAACCAGGACGGCACGCTCGTCTGCGTGTTCCGCCGCAAGGTCATGGTCCCCAAGCAGGAGTACGCGGCAGCCGCCGTCCCGGACGGCGTCGACCCGGAGCGCCCCAGCTTCCCCGAGCCGCGCTGACCTCGCGTTCCGTCCGGCCACCGGGCCTCGTTCTCCGTTCGGCGGGGACGGGGCCCGGACCTCGTCCGGGGGCTTATGCTCGGGCTGGAGGTGCCCATGAGCCACTCCGTAGCCGGAGAGCCGCCTTCCGCCGGTCGCCGCGCCGCACCGCTCACCACCGCCGCCTACTCCGCTGCGGAGTGGGACCTGCTGACCGACCTGCCGGGCCGCGTCCTCGTCGCCGCCGCCGCACCCGGCCCCGGCCGGCCGC
>NZ_JBXUOV010000168.1:0-13000 GCF_057196585.1 Micromonospora sp. ATLC20 | reverse complement strand
CCGCGCCTCCGCCGCGAACCTCGGCCCGGGGATGACCGCCGGGCAGGTCGCCGACATCCTGGCCTGCGCTGCCGGCCGGGCCGGTTCGCCGGCCCTGGCCGCGCTGGCCCGGCAGCCGCTGTACCCGGAGATCTGGTGCCTCGCCCGGACCGTCGACGGCATCCCGTCGGACGCGTACCGCTACCAGCCGCACCGCCACCGGCTGGTGCCGACCGGGCCGCCGGGATCGGCCGACGACCCGGCGGCGTACCCGCACCGGGTCGACCGCCGGATGGTCACCCGCGGCGCGACCCTCTACCTGGTCCACGCCGGAAGCCGGCCCGTCGACGAGCTCACCCCGGCCGCGTTCCACCGGCTGCACCTGCTCGCCGGTGTGGCCCTTCACCTGGCCGGGCTCGCCGCCACCGCGACCGGCGCGGCGAGCCGGGCGCTGGGCGGCCTCACCGCCGGCGCGATCGCCGCCCGGCTCGGCCTGCCGGACGGGGCGTCGCCGCTGACGCAACTGCTCATCGGCACGCCCGCGCCGCGGCCCGGGGTGCTGGCGGCCCATCTCACCGAAGGGAACCCTCATGGCTGAACCGGACGTTCCGGCGCTCGTCGGCACCCCCACGCCGGACACGGTACTCGCGGCGGTCGCCGAGCACGGCGCGGTGCTGCTGCGCGGCGGGTGGCGGCACGAGGACTACGTCGCGCTCGGCGACGCGCTGATGACCGCGTCGCCGTACCAGGGCGGGTTCCACGACGAGCGGGACGTGATCGGCGGTGACCCGACGACTACCACTGTCACCCGGGGAACGCAGGGCATGCCGCTGCACCGGGAGGCGTCGTACGCGCCGGGCCCGCCGGACCTGCTGATGTTCCGGTGCGAGCGGCCCGCCGCCGACGGCGGGGCCACGACGCTGTGCGACGGTCTCGCGCTGCTGGCCGCCCTGCCCGCCGCGGTCCGCGCCGCCTGTGAGGAGCTGACGCTGCGCTGGGAGAGCGCGCTGCCCACACCGGTGTGGCAGCGGATGTGCGGCACGACCGACCCGGCGGCCGCGGAGCGGATGCTGCGGCAGTGGGAGCCGTACCTGCGGCCGTGGGAGTCGATCCACATCGACGTGGACGAGGAGGCGATGACAGTCGGCTTCGGCACCCGGTGCACGCCACCGACTCTATTCGGCGGCGCGCCCGCGTTCTGCAACTCGCTGTTCATCAGCCGCCCGCAGCCCGGGGAGTACCACGACCGGCGGCTGCGGGTGCGCTCCGCCACCGGCGCACCCGTGCCCGACGACCTCGTGGCCACCGCCGCGGGCGCCGCCGCGCGGCTGACTGTGGCGGTGCCGTGGCGGTCCGGTGACGTGCTGGTCGTGGACAACTCCCGGTACCTGCACGGCCGGCAGGCGTTCACCGACGCCGGGCGCGCGGTCGCGGTGCGGATGGGACACCTGCGGAAGGAGGTGGCCGCGTGAGGGTCAAGCTCCGCGACGACCTGATGTACGTGCCGGCCGACGACGGCGTGTACCTGGAGACGGGACTCGCCGGCACCCACCTGGCGGGCGCGTCGGCGTACGGCCTCGTGCAGCGGCTCGCCCCGCATCTGGACGGCACCCGCACCGTGGAGGCGCTGACCGCGGGTCTGGCCCCGGCGCAGCGGCAGCTCGTCACCGACCTGGTCCGGATGCTGGTCCGGCGCGGCCTCGCCCGCGACCTCGACAGCGAGCCGCCACACACGTTGCGGGACTGGGAACTCGACACCTACCGGGACTCGATCGCGTTCGCCGAGCACGTCACCGACGCGCCGCTGAGCCGCTTCGAGGCGTTCCGCGACGGACGGGTGCTGCTCGTCGGCGCCGGCGCCGGCATGCTCGCGCTCGTCCAGACGCTGTTCGAACTCGGGCTGCGTACGGCCTCGCTGGTCGAGACCACCGAGGCCGGCACCGAACGCGACGGCTTCCGGCGGATCGTCGAGCGGCGTCGTGCCGAGGACCCGACGACCGGGCTGACACTGCTGGACGCGGCCGCCGCCCTCGACACCGACGAGGGGCTCGCCGGCCTGCTGACGGGGTACGACGCGGTGCTGCACTGCGCCGCCCGTCCGATGGCCGGGCGGGCGACGCGG
This sequence comes from Micromonospora sp. ATLC20, assembly GCF_057196585.1. NCBI lineage: Bacteria > Bacillati > Actinomycetota > Actinomycetes > Micromonosporales > Micromonosporaceae > Micromonospora > Micromonospora sp. ATLC20. Next base: position 10,899 of record NZ_JBXUOV010000168.1, on the reverse strand, counting down.
CTGAACCGGGCGGCCCGGGCGATCGGGGTGCCCGTCCTGCACGCGGTGCCCGGCGGCGCGGAGGCGTGGATCGGCCCGACCGGCGGCGGCGTCACCGGCGGCTGCTGGGAGTGCGCCCTGCTCAGCCGGCAGGGCGCCGGGCTCCCCCCGGGTGGCGCCGACGAGCCGGACACGACGTCCGAGTGGCTGTCGGCACCGGTCTGCGGCCTGATCGGCGCGGCGCTCGGGTTCGCGTACCTGCGCCACCGGACGGGAGCGGAGACCACCGCCACGAACCGGATGACCCGCGTGGACCTGGAAACCGCTGTCACCAGCGAGCATCTGCTCGACGTGCACCCCCGCTGCCGGTCCTGCCGGCCCTCGGCCCCGTACGCCGATCTCGCCGCGCACGTCGACGCGATGGCCGCCCGCACGCCGGTGGCCGTCGAGGAGTTCGTCGCCCGGATGCCGTTCCTGGTCGACGCGCGGCTGGGCCCGCTGCTGGCCATCGACACCGGCGCCCACTCGCAGATCTCGGTCAGCTGCGTCGAGGCGACGGTCGTGGATCTGGCCGGCGGCGCCCCGCGGCTGCTCACCGCCGTCGGCGGCAGCCGGGAGCAGGCGCTGCTGCGCGCGGCCACGGCGGCACTGGAGGCGCTCGCCGCGCGGGCCTTCGCCGGCGACACCGCCACGGCGTGGTGGGACACCGGGCGCGGCGCTGTCGTCGACGCGCAGCCGGACGTCGTGGTGACCGCCGGCGGTCACACCTGGGCGGAGGCGCAGGGCCGGGCGATCCTGAAACTGCGACGCGCGGCCGCGACCCCGCCTGCGGCCACCACTGCCGACGGTGCTCCGCCCGGCGGGTGGCTCGACCGGACGCGGTGGCCGGAGCCGACCCGCGTCAGGGCACACGAGCTGACCCTCCTCGGCCACGAGCCACGGGCGTGGCACGACGGATCGCGCCCCCCGACCGTGTTCGTCGCCGCCGGCGACAGGTGGCTCGCCCACAGCTGCGCCACCGACACGGACACCGCGTTGGCGAACGCGATGCAGGCGGCGGTCGCCGTCGTGACCGGACGCCGCCCGGACGGCGCCGAGATCGGGCCGGACGTGGGCGGCTACGACTGGGACACGGCGCTGCCGCCGCTGCTGCGCGAGCTGGCACGGGACGGGCGGTCGCTGCTGGTGCGGCCCGCCGACCCGCCGCCCGGGGCGCAGCGGGTGATGCCGTTCATGATCAGGGCGGCGTGGTCGCCACGAGCGGGGAGCAGCGCATGACCGATGTCACGACCACACCGGCCCTCCCCGCCTCGTCCGACGTGGCACCGCGTCACGGCCTGCGGATCCTCGGCGCCGGCGCCCTGCGCCGGGCAGTGGAACAGTCGCTGGGCGCCGCACCGGTCGCCGACGTCGACGTCTTCGTCGTCGACGGGCCACCGGAGGACGTCGACATGGCCGCCCGGGCGGCTGCCGACGCCGGCCGGCCCTTCCTCCCGGTGTACACCACGCCGCGCGGCGTACGGATCGGACCGTTCGTCACACCCGGTCGGCCGGGCTGCCACCACTGCGTGCAGGTGCGGGAACGCCGGGCGCGGACCACCGGGACACCGCACCGGTCCGCGCTGTGGCAGGGGCTCTACGACGGCAACGTGCAGCCCGCCCGGCCGGTCCTCGGCCCGCCGGTACGCGCCGCGGTCGCCGCGCTCGTGGCCGACGAGCTGCGCCGGGTCGCGCAGGGCGGCGACGGCCGGTGCGCGGAAGCGGTGCTGGAGGTCGCCACGGCCTCGCTGGCCGTCGAGCGGCACCGGTTCGTCCCCGAACCCGGCTGCCCGGTGTGCGGCCCGCTGCCGGACGACAGCCCGGCCGCCGGCACCTTCACGCTGACGTCCCGGCCGAAACGGGCACCCGGCGACTACCGGGCCCGCCGCCTTCCCGACGAGCACCTCGCCCTACTGGCGGCGCTGCACGACGAGGAGACCGGGCTGCTGTCGTCGATCACCGTCCACCACAACCACCCGATGGTCCTCGCCGGCGCGATCGGTGGCCCGTTGTGCTGTGGTGAACTGGCCGGCTACGGCCGGACCTTCACCTACCCGGCGAGCGTGGCCGTCGCCGTCGCCGAGGCGCTGGAACGGCTCGGCGGCAACGTCCCACGCGCCCGCCGTACCGTCACCCGCGCCTCGTTCCGCGAGCTCGGACCGCGGCGGGCCGTCGAGCCGACGGAGTTCGGCCTGCCGCCCGCGCCGCCCGACGACCACGCGGTCGCGTACGACCCGGACCGGACCATGGAATGGGTGTACGCCTACTCGTTCCGGCGCGACGGCCCGGTGCTGGTGCCGGAGACCTTCGCCTACTACGGCTCGCACGGCACGGGTTTCGGTCCGGAGTGCTCGAACGGCTGCGCGCTGGGCGCGAACCTCGAGGAGGCGATCCTGCACGGCATCTTCGAGGTCGCCGAGCGGGACGCCTTCCTGTCCACCTGGTACGCCCGGCTACCAGTGCCGCGCGTGGACCCGATGACCTCCGCCGACCCGATGACCCGCGTGCTCGTCGACTGGATCCAGCGGACCACCGGCAGCCGCCTGGATGTCTTCGACATCACCATGCCCGAAGGCGTCCCGGCGGTGTGGCTGATGCTCGTCGACGACGAGGTGCGGCCGGGACGTCCCCGGGCGTTCTGCGGTGCGGGGGCGCACCTGGACCCGGAGCGCGCGCTGTGGTCCGCGCTGGTGGAGCTCGCCAGCGTGGCCGAGGCCACCCGGGAGATGGTCGCCGAGGACACCACGGCCCCCGGCCTGGTCGCCGACTCCGACCTGGTCCGGACCATGGAGGACCACCTGCTGGCGGCGGCCAGCCCGGACGCCTGGCCGCGCTTCGCGTTCCTGTACGAGCGCGACGAGATCCTGTCCGTGGCGGAGGCGTTCCCGCCGGCGGCGCGCTACCGCCCGGCCACGGACCTGCTCGACGACCTGCGGCACGTGACCGGACGCTACCTCGACGAGGGCCTGGACGTGGTGGTCGTCGACCAGACCGCCCGCGAGCAGGCGGCCGTCGGCCTCACCAGCGTGAAGGTGCTGATCCCGGGGCTGCTGCCGATGACGTTCGGCCACCGCAACCGGCGCGTCGACCTGCCCCGGCTGCGCGACCTGCCGGTCCGGCTCGGACACCGGGCCGAACCGCTCGCCCCGGAGGAGATCAACCCGTATCCGCACCCGTTCCCGTGACTGTCTCATGTGTGCGGAGGCGTCGGAGAGTGATGAGGATCGCTCACCGCGCGCGGGACGATCCGGCGCAGTAGGTTGGCAGGGTGACTGGACGGTTCCGGTTCCCGATCGACGTCAGCACCCTCCCGGTGGCCCGCGATCGGTATCCGGCCCAGGCCGTCGTCGGCGAGCTGGTGCCGACGCCCGGCCGGCCGTCCGGTCGCTCCTGACCACCGCTCGTCGCCGCCACCGATGCCGGCGTGCCTCACCATGCATGGACGGAGATCCACGTGACCACTCTGCGGGTCGGCGCTCAGCCCGCCACCGCGACGGACCGGCTCCACCGGCCCACCCTCACCTCCCGCCCGGCCCCGCCGTCGCCGGCCGGGTCCGCGCCCCGGACCCGGCGCATCCTGATGCTGTCGTGGGAGTACCCGCCGGTGCTCGTCGGCGGGCTCGGCCGCCACGTGCACGCGCTGTCCGTCGCCCTGGCCGCCGCCGGGCACGAGGTCACAGTCGTCACCCGCCACGCCGAGGGCGCTCCCCTGGAGGAGTACGCCGACGGCGTGCGCATCGTCCGCGCCGCCGAGGACCCGGTCACCTTCCCCCTCGCCACCGGCTCGCTGCTCGCCTGGACGATGGCGTTCAACCACACCCTCACCCGGGCCGCGCTGCGCGCCGCCTCCTCCGGCTCGTACGACGTCATCCACGCCCACGACTGGCTCGTCGCACACACCGCGATGACGCTGCGCGAGCACCTGGACGTGCCGCTGGTCAGCACCATCCACGCCACCGAGGCCGGCCGGCACCAGGGCTGGCTGCCGGAGGAGATGAACCGCACCATCCACGGCGTCGAGCACTGGCTCGCCGGCGAGTCCGGGCGCGTGATCGTCTGCTCCGGTTACATGCGCGACGAGGTTGGCGCGCTGTTCGGCGTGGACGCCGCCCGCGTCGACGTGGTCCCCAACGGCGTCGAGCCGCACCGCTGGCGGGTGCCCGCGTCGGCGGTCGCCGCCGCCCGCGCCCGGTTCGCCGCGGACGGCCCGCTGGTCACGTTCGCCGGCCGCCTCGTGTACGAGAAGGGCGTGCAGCACCTGCTGGCCGGGCTGCCCCGGCTGCGCGACCGGCACCCCGGGCTGCGCGCGGTGATCGTCGGCGACGGGCCGTACAAGGCGGACCTGGAGGCCGAGGTGCGCCGCCTCGGGCTGGGCGCCACGGTGAGCATGCCCGGGTTCCTCGGCGGCACCGACCTGCCCGCCGTGATGGCCGCCTCGGACTGCTTCGCGGTGCCGAGCATCTACGAGCCGTTCGGCATGGTGGCGCTGGAGGGGGCCGCCGCGGGCGCGCCGCTCGCCGTGGCCCGTACCGGTGGGCTGGCCGAGATCGTCGAGCCGGGCGTCACCGGGATGACGTTCGCCCCGCACGACCCGGACGGCCTCGCCGAGGCGGTGCACGCGCTGCTGTCGGACCGGGACCGGGCGCGTGCGCTCGCCCGGCGGGCCCGCACGATGGTGCACGAGCAGTACGGCTGGGCGGCCATCGCGTCCCGTACGGCCGCCGCGTACGCCGCCGCCATCGCCGGCGACCCGGCGTTCACGGCCGCCCGCGCCCAGCACCGCATGGCACACGGCCACGCCGGCCCGCGCGTCCCCGAGGGCAACCTCCTCACCGCCGCCGGCTTGCGATAAGGAAGGGCCCCCTATTAACGCCCTCCACCCCAGTGCACACGACGAAGGCCGCCGACCCTGCTCGGGTCGGCGGCCTTCGTGGTCCGCGTGTTAATAGGGGGCCCCTCCTCTACCGGAGGCGTTAACAAGGGGCCCTTCCTTACACGCTCAGCGCTGGGCGGCGGGGACGTAGTCCCGCTCGGTGGCGCCGGTGTAGATCTGCCGCGGCCGACCGATCTTGGTCTCCGGGTCGTTGATCATCTCGCGCCACTGCGCGATCCAGCCGGGCAGCCGGCCGAGCGCGAACAGCACAGTGAACATCTTCGTCGGGAAGCCCATGGCCTTGTAGATCAGGCCGGTGTAGAAGTCCACGTTCGGGTAGAGCCGCCGGGACACGAAGAAGTCGTCGGCGAGCGCGATCTCCTCGAGCTGCACCGCGAGGTCCAGCAGCGGGTCCGGCTTGGCCATCCGGCCGAGCACGTCCTGGGCGGCCTTCTTCACGATGGCGGCGCGCGGGTCGTAGTTCTTGTAGACCCGGTGCCCGAAGCCCATCAGCTTCACGCCGTCCTGCTTGTCCTTCACCTTCTGCACGAAGGAGCGGACGTCCCCGCCGTCGGCCTGGATCTTCTGGAGCATCTCCAGCACGGCCTGGTTGGCGCCGCCGTGCAGCGGGCCGAACAGCGCGTTCACCCCGGCCGAGACCGAGGCGAACAGGTTGGCGTTGCTGGAGCCGACCAGCCGCACGGTCGAGGTGGAGCAGTTCTGCTCGTGGTCGGCGTGCAGGATGAACAGCATGTCCAGCACCCGGGCGACGACCGGGTCGACCTCGTACGGCTCGGCCGGTACGCCGAACGTCATCCGCAGGAAGTTCTCGACGTAGCCCAGCGAGTTGTCCGGGTACAGCAGCGGCTGCCCGATCGACTTCTTGTACGCGTACGAGGCGATGGTGGGAACCTTCGCCATCAGCCGCACCGTCGACATCTCCACGTGCTCGGAGTCGAACGGGTCCAGGCTGTCCTGGTAGAAGGTCGAGATGGCGCTGACGGCCGAGGAGAGCACGGCCATCGGGTGCGCTTCGCGGGGGAAGCCGTCGAAGAAGCGGCGCATCTCCTCGTGCAGCAGCGAGTGCCGCCGGATCCGCTCGCTGAACTCGGTGAGCTGCGTCTGGGTCGGCAGCTCGCCGTAGATCAGCAGGTAGGAGACCTCCAGGAAGGAGGACTTCTCGGCCAGCTGGTCGATCGGGTAACCCCGGTACCGCAGGATGCCGGCATCACCGTCGATGTAGGTGATGGCGGACGAGCAGGACGCGGTGTTCACGAAACCGGGGTCGTACGTGGTCATCCCGGTTTCCTTGAGCAGCTTGCTCACCCCGATCCCGGCGGGGCCCTCAACCGCGGACTGCACCGGCATCGACAGCTGCCCACCGGGGTGGTCGAGCTTGACTTCCGTCATCTGTTCCTCGCTTCGCCGGCAAGATCTTCGTTGAATTGCCTTCGCTTCTACCGTAATCACGGCGCGGAGAACACCGCTCGTCATGGTTTGAGGGTGAGGTGTGCGTCACCTGTTTCCCGGCCAGCCGGTCCGGAAACCGGTTGGGAGCGCGGCCATGGGCACGTTCGGGAGGTCCGTCACGACAGCGTGAGCCGCCGCAGCGTCCCGTCGTCGCCGACCCGGTAGAGGTCGAGCCGATTGGCGCCGGCGGCGAACAGACGGTCGTCGGCGAGCAGCGCGGCGAACCGCCGCCCACCGGCGTCCGGCGGCACCACGGGCACCACCGCGCCGACGGTGCCGTTGACCGCCACGGCGAGCCGGGTGCCGTCGGGTACTCCGTCCGGCACGGTGCCCCAGACCATCGCGGGCAGCCGACCGCCGGCCGGGTCGACCGCGTCGAACGCGTCCCGGTTCGCCACCGTGGCGGTCCCGCCGACCGGCACGTCACCGACGCGGGTGCCGACGAGCCGGTCGACCGGGAGCGGTGGGAGTGGGGCGGGCACGCCGCCGGTGACGGTGACCGGCTGGCCGGGACGGTCGTAGAAGCGTTTGTCGGCCCGCTCGCGCGGGGCGGCCTTCGCCGACCGGCCGTCCATCCGCCAGGGCACCCGCATGTGCGTCTCGTCGGCGATCGTGGGCAGCAGGTCGACGTGCTCCCAGTTGCGGTCGTCCACGCGTCCGGCGCGCTGGCCGGGTTCCTTGACGAACATCGGCACCCAGGCCACCTCGTTCGCGGCGTGGTCGATGGCGTCCATCCCCCGGCCCTGCCAGTCGCGGCGGAAGCTGACGCCGTGGTCGGCGGTGACGACCACCAGCGCCTTGTCGTAGAGGCCGGTGGTGCGCAGCGTCCGCAGCGTCTCGCCGATCAGCCGGTCGGTGTAGCCGAGCTGCGCCAGGTGCCGGGCGCGGGCCAGGTCGACCCAGCCGGCGCCGTCGTTCGGCAGGTCCTCCGGGGCCGCGTAGTGCGCCCCGGACGGCAGGTACGCCCACGGCGAGTGGGGCATCAGCAGGTGCAGGAAGTGCAGCGTGGGCCGGGTGTCGGGGCGCAGCCCGGCCAGGAACGAGGTGAACCGGGCCGGCTGGTTGTCATCCAGGGTGTCCCAGCGGAACTTCGGGTCGTCCGGCACCGGCTCGGCGGCGTCCAGCCCGGCCTCGGCGGCGGTCCGCTCGCGGTAGGAGTCCTCCGGGTCGATCCGGCTGTCCACCGGCGCGGCGATCCGGCCGAGCAGCCTGCCGCTCTCCCGGACCAGCACGCCGAGCCCCTGTTCCGGGGTGGTGGCCTGTTCGCAGCGGCTCGGCGGGCAGAGCCGGGTGATGCTCTCCTCGGCCTTGATCCGGTAGAGGCCGCCGAGTGCGGTGAACAGGTTGTCCGGGTACTGCGAGTAGTGCGGCGCCACCCCCCGCTCCGGGTAGCGCCCGGTGAGCATCGCGGGAAGCGCGTAGGGCGTCCAGCCGCTGACGCCGGTGGCGTTGCGGTACCACGTCGACCCGCCGGCCAGCGCCGCGAAGTTCGGGTAGCGCTCGGCGTCGATGCGGCCGTCCGGGCCGAGCAGGGAGACCAGCGGCAGCTCGTCCAGCACGATCATGACCACCGGCGGGTGCGCGCCCGCGCCGGCCACACCGGCCGCGCCGCCCTCGCCGCGCGGCAGCACCACCGCCGAGGCGGGCGAGGCGAACAGGAACAGCCCGACGAACACCAGCGGCCCGGCGGCGGCGACCCGCAGCACCCGCCGGGGCGCCCGCCATCGCCGGTGCGCGGCCGCGCCGGCGGCTCCGGCCACGCCGGCGACGACGAGCAGGGGTACGCCCCGAAGCGGCGTGACGTGCCGGCCGACCTGGACCGCCAGCGCGGCGAGCAGCAGACCCACGAACGCGGTGTGCACGGCGGCCCGGGTGAGGCGTCCGGCGGGCAGCGCGAGCGCGCCGAGCAGTGCGAACGGCACTGTCGGGGCGAGCGCGATCAGGGCGACCAGCAGCAGCACGTCGGCCCGGGAGGCGCGGTGGAACAGGAAGAAGTCGGGGCTGCGGCCGAGCACGTCGAGCAGCGGCTGGGTGACCACCAGCCCGACCAGCGCCACCACCTCGGCCAGCCGGGCCGCCTCGGTCCGCCACCACTGCCGGCGTTCCCGCCGGACCGGGAGGGCGGCGTGGTCCCGGGGTGGCGCGAGGGTGTCCTCAGCCACCCACCACCACCTGGTAGAGCGTGCGGGTGCCGGACGGCAGCTCGGTGCGGGCGACCACCCGGCCCCGGCGGGCGAGCAGCGCCTCGAAGACGTCACGCCGGTAGTCCGGGAACAGGCCGTCGGGCTTGTTCGCCAGCAGCCGGCGGGCCATCGGGTCGTCCGGGTGGACGAACTCCACCACCAGGCTGCCGCCGGTGGCGGTGAGCGCGGTGAGCTGGTCGAGCACCTCGGGCAGCGGCACGTTGCGCCCGATCGCGAGGTGGTGCACCACGGCCAGGGCGAGCACGGTGTCCGCGCGGGCCCGGTCGGCGAACGCGGCCCGCTCGACTCCGCGCCAGCCGCCACCCGGGGACGGGTCGGCCAGGTCCATCACCAGCGGCAGGATCCGTGTCTCGCCCTCGTCGCGCAGCGCGCGGTAGAGCGTGTCGACCACCGCCGGGTCCTGCTCGACGGCGACGACGTGCGCGGCGTGCCGGGCGGCGATGCGGGCGTACCGGCCGTCGTTGGCGCCCAGGTCCAGCGCCGAGCCGCCACCGACGGCGGCCACCGCCCGGTCGACGAACTCCTCCTTGGCCTGCCGGTCCGGCACCGAGTACGCGCAGGTGCGCTGGTAGTCCGACCAGTGGCTGTCGCCGGGCCGGTGGTCGAGGCGGCGGACCAGCTTCGCCAGTCCGCGTACGGTGGCGAGCGCCAGTTCGCGGGAGAACCCGGCGGCGCGCAACTGGGCGCGGACGTCTGTGGTGCTCGCGGCGGAGTTGCGGGCCTGCATGGCGCCGTGCAGGTGCACGTGGGTGGGCACACCGGCCCGCCAGCGCCGGGTGCCGCCGAACAGCCGGCGCATCTGGTCCGGCTCGACGCCGTCGACGCGGGCGCGCAGGAACGGCTGGAAGTCCAGCCCGAGGTGGGCCTGGATGAGCAGCGGGTAGAGCAGCGTCTGGCAGAACTGCCGGTAGCCGGCCCAGGGTTCGCCGTCGCGCAGCGCCTCGAACGATCCGACGTCGATGAAGACCGGCCGGGCGCCACGCCACTGCACGTTGTACGCCGAGCCGTCCTTGGTGGTGAAGCCTGCTTCCAGCGCGGCGCGCAGCACGTCCAGGTGCAGCAGCGCCGCGTCGCGCAGCATGGCGTACGACCACTCGTAGGGGTGCGAGACGAACGGGATCCGCTCGTGCCGCAGCACTGCGGTCCACGGGGCGTCGACAGGGGTCGGGGTCAGCTCCTCGGTGCCGACGATCTGCCCGGTGCTGGTGGCCTGCCGGAAGAAGTCGGTGACGGACAGCGCCCGCCAGTCCCGGGCGGAGCGCTCGTCGAGCCCGCGCAGCACCTCCTCGCCCCGGTGGAACACCCGGTTGCCGGGGTCGCGGAAGGAGCCGGGGTCGACGCGTACGCCGGTGTCGGGGATCGTCACGCCGCCGGACCCTGGTCGGAGGGCTGACGCCGGAACCGGGACACCAGGCGGCGCCAGTAGAGCTTGGCGGCCACCGCCACCCCGGCCACCCCGCCGACCACCGCCTGCACGATGAGACTGCCGGATCCCGCGTCCAGGTAGGCCAGATGCGTCACGGCTGCTTTCCTTCCGTCGCCAGGTCATCGGGGCACGCCCGGAATGCGAGCTTTGTTGCTCGAAGCCGGACTTGTCCCACACCGTAACGTCTCGGTGTCCGGGTGCGCGGCCACACCGGCCACTCGTCCCCCGTCCGATCCGTTCAAGACGGCCGGCCCGGTCGCGCCTACCGTGGCCGGCATGACACCGCAGTTCGATCTGGTCGGGGCCGTGGTCACCGACATGGCCCGCACGCTCGACTTCTACCGCCGGCTGGGGCTGCCGATCCCGGCCGGCGCCGAGACCGAAGGGCACGTCGAGGTCACCCTGCCGAACGGGGTACGGCTGGCCTGGGACACGGTCGAGGTGATCCGCAGTTTCCATCCCGAGTTCGACCCGGCCGGCGGCAACAACCGGATGAGCCTGGCCTTCCGGTGCGCCGACCCGGCCGAGGTGGACCGCTGGTACGCCGAGCTGACCGGCGCCGGGCACCACGGCGAGATGCCGCCGTGGGACGCGTTCTGGGGCCAGCGGTACGCGGTCCTGCACGACCCGGACGGCAACGGCGTGGATCTGTTCGCCCCACTGCCCACTGCCGAGTAGACGCGAGCCGGCCCCGTGCGCGGCTTCCGGGCCGGTCAGCTCGCCTGCGCGCGGCTCCGGGCCGGGGCGAGCAGCCGGGTCGGCGGCACCCCGGCCAGCTCCCGCACCTCGCGGGTCAGGTGGGCCTGGTCGGCGTACCCGCTGCGCACGCTCGGCGTGGAGACGTCGCCGACGTCCCGCCCGCTGAGCTTCGGCACCTGGATCGGCGGCGACCGCGACGGCAACCCGTT
>NZ_JBXUOV010000167.1:0-13004 GCF_057196585.1 Micromonospora sp. ATLC20 | reverse complement strand
GCCCCGGCGCCCGCGCCGGCCGCCACGCCGCGACTGCACCTCGACGAGCTGCGCGTCGCCGGCCGCCGCCCGCTGCGGGAATGGTTCGGGCTGCCCGAGACGCTCACCGTACGCGTCGCGCTGCGCAACCCCGGCCCGGCCGACGTGGTCGACCCGCCGTTCACGCTGCTGTTCGGCCGGCCCGGACGGGCGCACACCATCGTCGCCGCCCCGCCCCTGGGCACCATCGGCGCCGGGCAGGTCCGGACGTACGAGATCCCGGTGCCGGTGGACGTCGCCGTGCTCGGGGCGCACGAACTCCACGGCCGCGTCGACCTGCCGGAACGGCCGGTGGCCTTCGTGGTCGAGACCAGCCGCCACCCCTGGGGACTGCTCGGTGCGGCGGTCCTGGTGGTGGCGCCGGTCGTGCTCCGGCCGCGCCCGCCGCGCCGCCGGGGCAGGCACCGCCCCGGCTAGCCGACGGCGGTGGGGGAGGGCGGCGCGCTGCCGCCCTGCGGCGCCTCGGCGGTCATCAGCCGGACGATCTCCGCCCGGTCGGCGGCCGACGGCATCCCCCACTCCGGCCGGTAGCCGAACGCCCGGTCCAGCGGGATCGACGAGGTCCGGCCGTCGAGGATCTCCACCGCGTCGGTACCGATCAGCCCGGGATGCTCGACGCCGCACGCCTCGGCCACCTTGACCAGGTCGCGGCGCAGCGTACGGATGTAGTTCGCGGCCCGCACCGACTTGCGCGCCGGGTCCAGACCCCGGGCCAGCCACGCGTTCTGCGTGGCGACGCCGGTCGGGCAGGTGTCGGTGTGGCACTTCTGCGCCTGGATGCAACCGATCGCCAGCATCGCCTCCCGCCCGACGTTGACCATGTCGGCGCCGAGCGCGAACGCCACCACCGCGTTGTCCGGCAGACCGAGCTTGCCGGCGCCGACGAACACCACGCTCTCGTGCAGGTCGCGTTCGGCGAACGTCCGGTAGACCCGGGAGAAGCCCTGCTGGAACGGCAGCGAGACCGAGTCGCTGAAGATCAGTGGCGCGGCGCCGGTGCCGCCCTCGCCGCCGTCGACGGTCACGAAGTCCACGCCGCGCCCGGTGTCGCGCATCAGCGTGGCCAGTTCCTCCCAGAACCCCAGGTCGCCGACGGCGGACTTGATGCCGACCGGCAGGCCGGTCTCGGCGGCGAGCAGCTCCACCCAGTCCAGCAGGCTGTCGCAGTCGGAGAACTCGGCGTGCCGGGACGGGCTGACGCAGTCCTGACCGGCCGGGACGCCCCGGGTGGCGGCGATCTCGGCGGAGACCTTCGCCGCCGGCAGCAGGCCGCCGAGGCTCGGCTTGGCACCCTGGCTGAGCTTGATCTCCAGCGCGCGTACCGGCGCCGACGCCACCAGGTCCCTGAGCCGTTCCAGGCTGAACCGGCCCTGCTCGTCGCGGCAGCCGAAGTACGCGGTGCCGAGCTGGAAGACCAGCTCACCGCCGTTGCGGTGGTACGGCGACAGCCCGCCCTCGCCGGTGTTCTGCAGGCAGCCGGCCAGCGCGGCGCCCCGGTTGAGCGCCTCCACCGCGTTGCCGGACAGCGAACCGAAGCTCATCCCGGAGATGTTCACCACCGACTCCGGCCGGAACGCGTGTGCCCGGCCGCGCGCCGCGCCGAGCACCTTGGCGCACGGCAGCGTGACGTCGTGCCCGGCGGTCGGCGTCGACGGTGGCACCGCCCGGCCGAACGTGCGGTGCTTGATGATCGGATAGCCGGACGTGTGCTCGATGTCGTTGTCGGTGCCGAACCCGAAGTAGTTGTTCTCCTGCTTGGCCGAGGCGTACACCCAGCGCCGCTGGTCGCGGGTGAAGGGCCGCTCCTCGTCGTTGCCGGCCACGATGTACTGCCGCAGCTCCGGGCCGATCGACTCGATCAGGTACCGGGCCCGGCCCAGCACCGGGAAGTTGCGGCGCAGCGCGTGGTCGCGTTGCAGCAGGTCCCGCGCCGCCAGCGCGGCGACGGCGGCGACGGCTGCGGGTACGGCTCTCTTCGCCCAGCTCATCCCGCCACTCTTTCCGCCCCGGCACCCGGCCAAACTCCCGGTGGAACCCGGGCGGCGCGAGCGGTGTCATGGAAGCAGACCGACGGAGGCTGCCCTGGACGACGACGACCTCGTCACCCGCGTACGCGCCGGCGACCGGGAGGCGTACGACGCCCTGGTCGCCCGGCACACCGCGTCCGCGTACCGGACGGCGGTGCTGCTCGGCGCCGGTCCGGACGCCGAGGACGTGGTCCAGGAGGCGTTCGTCAAGGCGTACCGGAAACTGTCCCGCTACCGGGCCGAGGCGTCGTTCCGGTCCTGGCTGCTCGCGATCGTCGCCAACGAGACCCGGAACCTGCACCGGACGCGGACCCGGCGGGACGGGCTGACGCTGCGCGCGGCGACGGCGGACCCGGTCGCGGCGGTCACCGCCGAGGACGGGCTCGACGCGGTGCTGGCGGCCGAGCGCCGGGCCGAGCTGGTCGGGGCGCTGCGCCGGCTGCCCGCCCGCGACCGCGAGGTGATCGTCTGCCGCTACCTGCTCGACCTCGGCGAGGACGAGACGGTGACTGTGCTGGGGGTGGCCCGGGGCACCGTGAAGTCGCGGACCCACCGGGCGCTGGCGAAGCTGCGGGCCCTGCTGGACCGGGAGGTGGCACACCGTGGATGAACTGGAACGGGAGCTGCGTGAGCTGACGGGCTGGCTGGAGCCGGCGCGGACACCGGACCTCACCGCGCGGGTCCGGGCCCGGCTCGACGCGCCCGCGCCGCGCCGCCGCCGACGGTACGTGCTGGCCGCCGCGCTCGCCGCCCTGCTCGTGGCGGTGCTGCCGCCGGGGCGGGCCGCGCTCGCCGACGCGGTGACCGGGCTGTTGCGGTTCTCCGGGGTGGTCGTGGACACCGCGCCCGCCCCGCCGCCGACGGGTACGCCGTCGCCGCTGCCCGCGCAGCACGAGGTCGCGCTCGCCGAGGCACAGCGGCAGGTGCGCTTCCCGATCCGGGTGCCGGCCCGGCTCGGCGAGCCGGACCGGGTGCTCGTCGCCGATCCGGACGGCACCGGCGCGCACCGGGTCGCCAGCCTGCTCTACTGGGGCGGGACGGTCCGGCTGGACGCCTTCGACGGCTCGCTCGACATCGTGTTCCACAAGCGGTCCCTCGGGGCGGACGTGACGCTCACCCACGTCGGCGGCGAGTTCGCGATCTGGGTCGGCGGCCCGCACGCGCTGGCGTACGTGGACCGCTCGGGCACGGAACGGGTCGCCACCGCGCGGTTGTCCGCCGCCACGCTCATCTGGGAGCGGGCCGGGGTGAGCTACCGGCTGGAGGGCGACCTGACGCGCGAGCAGGCGCTCGACATCGCGTCCTCGCTTGAGTGAGTGCGGCGGGAACCTCGGGGCGCCGGGCGGTGTCCTGTCGACGAGAGTCGTCGACGGGGGAGGCCGGATGTCCGTTCCGAGAAGAGTCCTGCTGGTGCCGGTCCTGCTGCTGGCCGGGTGCACCGGCCCGGCCGCGCAGCCGGCCGGCGGGCCGGCCACGGGCACCGTGCCCGCCACCGGACCGTCCACGCCGGCGGCCTGCGCCGAGCGGGTGGAGACCGGCCGGCTGCCGGACTGGGCGGACGCCGGGTTCACCGGCGACACCCGGATCCGGCACGTCTTCGGCACCGGGGGCGACATCGTGGCGATCCTGTTCGCGTACCCGCTGGTGCACGCGCGCGGCGACGGCGCGAACAACAAGATCCTCTGGGTGGCGCGCCCCGAGCCCGGCCGGTCCGAGCCGGCGCCGCGGACCCCGCTGGTGATCACCGCGACGCGGGACGGGACGGACACCCCTGTCGTCCGGGAGGTGGCGGGCGGACCCGGGCCGTCCATCGTCGACCTGCCGGCCGCCGGCTGCTGGCGGCTACGGCTGGACTGGTCCGGCCGCACCGACACGATGGATCTGGTCTACCGGCCGTCGTCCCGCTGACCGGCATGGCCGCTGCCGGTCCGGGTAACGCCTCGTCATGGCGAAGTACACCGAGCCGGAACTGCGCGAACGCCTCAAGGCCGAGATCCGCGCCTCCGACAAGGGCGGACGGCCCGGGCAGTGGTCGGCCCGCAAGTCGCAGCTGCTGACGAACGAGTACAAGAAGGCCGGCGGGGGATTCGAGGGCCCGAAGGACGCACGGCAGCGCTCGCTGCAACGCTGGGGCGGCGAGAAGTGGCAGACCCGCAGCGGTGACACGCGTGCCCGCAACGGCGGCGAAACGCGCCGTTACCTGCCTAAACAGGCGTGGGAGGAGCTGTCGGAGACCGAACGGCGGGCCACCGACACCCGCAAGCGCCGCGCGTCGCGTTCCGGCCGCCAGTACGTGCCGAACACCGGCCCGGCGAAGCGGGCCCGCCGGGACGCCACCGCCGCCGAGCAGATCAACGAGCTGCCGGTGACCGAGGCGGTCAAGCTGGTCCGCGACCTCGACACCCGCCAGCTCGACGCGGCGCTGCGCCGGGAACGCGGCGGCAAGGCCCGCAAGACGCTCATCGGACGGCTGGAGTCGGAACTGGGCCGGCGCCGGGCGGCGTGAGCGTGATCCCGTGGCGCACCGCGACGGAGGGGCCGGCCCGCAGGCCGGCCCCTCCGCGCGACCGTCAGCGGCGCGGGTGCTGCGGGATGCGCGGCAGCACGTAGGGCGGACCGGAGAACATCAGGTCGGCCTTCAGTTCGTGGTACGCCAGCTTCGGCTGGTAGTTCTCGTCGTAGACGGTGGCCAGGCCCTCCGGCGGGTCGGAGAACGCGCCGGGCACCCAGGAGTGCTTGTCGGTGAAGCCCCAGAGCGTGAACGACAGGCAGTGCCGCTCGGCCAGGCAGGCCTGCATCAGCACGCTGAAGTTCGCCGCGGACGCCTGCAGGCGCGGGTTGATCTCCGCGGAGTCGCCGGCCTCCACCCCCTCGGTGATCTGGCTGCGTACGTCCACCTCGGTCAACGCCGTGGCCAGCCCGAGCCCGGCGAACTTGCGCAGGGCCGCGGCCACCTGGAGCGTGCTGAAGTTGCCGTACTGGGTGCCCAGGTGGCCCTGTGCGCCCACGCCGTCGATCGGCACGCCCTTGGCCCGCAGGTCACGGGCCATGTTGTAGACGAACTGCGTCTTGTCGTCGGCCGGGTTGCCGGAGCCGAACGCCTCGATGTTGTAGTCGTTGTAGAACAGCAGCGCCTTCGGGTCGGCGGCGCGCGCCCAGCGGAACGCGTCGGCGATGTAGCCGGGCCCGAGGTTCTGCGCCCAGAACCCCTTGTAGTGCAGGGTGGACGGGGTGTCCCAGGGGTCGCTGACCGCCTCGTTCACCACGTCCCACTGCCAGATCTTGCCCTTGAAGTGGGTGACCACAGCGGTGATGTGGTTGCGCAGGATCTGGCGCAGCTCGGCCTTGCTGATCGATCCGTCCGCGACTCCGCTGGTCAGCCACGCGGGCAACTGGTTGTGCCAGACCAGCACGTGGCCCCGGACCCGCTGGTTGTTCTTGCGGGCGAAGTCGATCAGCTCGTCGGCCGGGCCCCAGTTGTAGGTGCCGCGGGTGGGTTCGAGGCTCTCCCACTTCATCACGTTCTCGGCGGTGACGGTGGAGAACTCGGACGCGGCCAGCTCGCGGTACCGCGGCTCGGAGGCGTCGTTGAGGGCGGCCATGTCCACCGCGGTGCCCACGTAGAGGCCGTGACGCTTGGCCAGCTCACGCAGGCTCTGCGCGGCCGGCTCGTACGGGCGTCCGGCCGTCGCGGGGACGACGTTGAGGGCGGTGGCGGTCGCGACGGCGACGGCGCCGGCGGCGAGCCATCGTCTCAGCTTCATGGTCGTTCCTTTCGGGAGGGTGCGCGCGGCCCGGGGGCCGGCGGTGGCGGTGCCGGAGACGCCGCGCCGTGGAACGGTTCGGCGGGCGCCAGGGTGGACTGACGATGCGGCTTCCGAAACTTCCGATCAACCTTCCGGAAGTAGCCCGAAACATTACGGACGCCGATAGCCGTCCGTCAATCACCTGGGCGGGGAGGGTGAGCCGGCGCGTCAGCGCAGCGGGTGGCAGGAGGCCCGGACGACCAGCTCGGTGGGGAGCTGGATGTGGGTGTCCCGCTCGACGCCGGCGATGAGGTCGATCAGCAGGCGCAGCGACTCGGCGCCCATGCGTTGCAGCGGCTGCCGGATCGTGGTGAGGGGCGGGTCGACGAGCGCCGACTCGGGGATGTTGTCGAAGCCGATGACCGACAGGTCCTCCGGTACGCGCAGGCCGAGGCCGCGGGCCACGTCCACCGTGGAGATGGCCGAGAGGTCGTTGCCGGCGAAGATCGCGGTCGGCCGGTCGGCGAGCGCGAGCAGTTCGGCGGCCGTGCTGGCGGCGGTCTCGGTGCGGAAACCGCCCACCCGCACGAGCCGTTCGTCCACCGGCACGCCCGCGTCGGCCATCGCCTTGCGGAACCCGGCCTCGCGCAGGCGGGCCGACTCCAGGTCGGGCCGGCCGCTGATGTGCGCGATCCGCCGGTGCCCGAGCGACAGCAGGTGGTCGGTGGCCAGTACCGCGCCGGCGAAGTTGTCGGAGTCGACGGTGGGCAGGCCGGACGGGCCGGTGTGCGGGTCGACGGCCACCACGTGGAAGCCGTGCTTGGTCTCGACCACCGTCGGCGTCACGATCACCGCGCCGTCGATGAGCGTGCCGGACAGTCGCGCCAGGGAGCGCCGCTCCCACCCTATGGCCGCGCCCTCGCCGTCGCCGCTGGAGTAGGCGAGCAGCTGGTAGCCGCTACCGGCGACCTCGCGGGACGCGCCCTTGAGCAGTTCGGTGGAGAACGGCTCGAACTCGGCGACCAGGATGCCCAGTACGTTCGTGCGGTGGCTGCGCAGGCTCTGCGCGCCCAGGCTGGCCTCGTACCCGAGCTCGTGGATCACCTGCTGGACGCGCTCGACGGTGGCCTGCGCGACGCCGTACCGGCCATTGACAACCTTCGATACAGTTGCCACCGAGACGCCGGCCGTACGTGCCACGTCCGACATCTTGACGCGCTCCTGGAACACCACGCCGACGATGATAGAGGGCTCTTCCAGGGGGATCGAAGACGATGTCGAAAACGTTATCGATACCGATTGACTTCACGTTACGGCCCTGTAAAACTCCCCGGCAGGTAACCCGACTGAGTGGTCGAGGAGACATCTGTGGTGATGAAGCGCCGTGCTGGTGCCGTCCTGGCACTGTTTGTGACAAGCGCTCTGCTGGCCTCCGCGTGCAGTGGTGGTGGCGAGGAGGAGAAGGCCGCCGAGAGCGAGCTGTACAAGAACCCGGTGACGTTGACCTGGTGGCACAACGCGTCGCAGGACGGGCCTGGCAAGACGTACTGGGAGAAGGTCGCCAAGGACTTCTCTGCGGCCCACCCGACCGTCAAGATCGAGATCGAGGCGATCGAGACGAACCAGCTCCAGCGCACCCGGCTCCCCGCCGCGCTGCTGAGCAACGACCCGCCGGACATCTTCCAGGCGTGGGGTGGCGGCGAGATGCGCGAGCAGGTCGAGGCCGACTACCTCAAGGACATCACCGACCAGGTGAAGGGCGAGGTGGCCGACGTCGGCAGCCCCGCCGAGATCTGGCAGGTGGACGGCAAGCAGTACGGCCTGCCGTTCCGGATGGGCATCGAGGGCGTCTGGTACAACAAGGACATGTTCGCGAAGGCGGGCATCTCGGCGCCGCCGACCACCTTCGAGGAGCTCAACGCCGCCGTCACCAAGCTCAAGGCCATCAACGTCGTTCCGATCGCCCTGGGCGCCGGCGACAAGTGGCCCGCGGCGCACTGGTGGTACAACTTCGCGTTGCGCGCCTGCTCGGTCGACACGCTGAAGAAGGCCTCCAAGGACCGCACCTTCGACGACCCGTGCTTCGTCAAGGCCGGCCAGGACCTGAAGACCTTCATCGACACCAAGCCGTTCCAGAACAACTTCATCGCCACGCCGGGCCAGAACGACCCGACCAGCGCCAACGGTTTGCTCGCCAACGGCAAGGCCGCGATGGAGCTGATGGGCGAGTGGAACCGCGGGACCTTGGACACCGTCGCCACCGACAAGGCGGCCCTGGGCAAGTTCCTCGGCTGGTTCCCGGTGCCGGCGATCTCCGGCTCGGCCGGTGACCCGAAGGCGGCTCTCGGCGGCGGCGACGGCTTCGCCTGCTCCAAGAACGCCCCGGCCGAGTGCGTCGAGTTCCTCAAGTACATCGTCAGCCCCGAGGTGCAGAAGGGCTACGCCGCCACCGGCACCGGCCTGCCGGCCGTCAAGAGTGCTGCCGACGGCGTGACCGACCCGGCGCTGAAGTCCATCCTGGAGTCGACCGCGTCCGCCACCTACATCCAGCTCTGGCTGGACACCGCCTTCGGCAGCACCGTCGGCACCGCGATGAACGACGCGATCGTCGCGATCTTCGCCGGCAACGGGACACCTGAGAAGGTCGTCTCGGCCATGAAGGCGGCCGCAAGCAAGTGACGTCCGCATCGCAGACCCGTACGCCCGCCGTCGGCGCGCAAGCGCCGCCGGCGGGCCTCCGGCCCGGCGCACGGGCCGCCTCCCGCCGCGCCGAGACCCGTCGCAAGTGGTACGAGATCATCGGTCTGACCACGCCCGCGGTCGTCATCTACGTGATGTTCGTGCTGGTGCCGATGGGCTTCGCGTTCTACTACAGCCTGTTCCGCTGGCGCGGCGTCGGCCCGCCCACCGAGTACGTCGGCTTCCGCAACTACACGCTCGCCTTCCAGGACCCGATCTTCCTGGACGCGCTGCGCAACAACGCGATCATCGTGTTCGGGTCGCTGCTGATCCAGGGCCCGGTCGCGCTGGGCATCGCTCTCCTGCTCAACCGCCGCTTCCGCGGGCGCTCGGCGTTCCGCCTGCTGGTGTTCGTGCCGTACGTGCTGGCCGAGGTCACCGTCGGCATCATGTGGAAGCTGATCCTGACCGAGAACGGCACGCTCGACGCGCTGCTGCAGTCGATCGGGCTCGGTGGCCTGGTGCAGGCGTGGCTGGCCGACCTGGACGTGGTGATCTGGACGCTGCTGTTCGTCCTCACCTGGAAGTACGTCGGCTTCGCCATCATCCTGCTGCTCGCCGGCCTGTCGAACGTGCCGCAGGAGCTGAACGAGGCCGCCGAGATCGACGGCGCGAGCTGGTGGCAGATCCAGCGCCACGTCACGCTGCCGCTGCTCGGCCCCACCATCCGGATCTGGATGTTCCTGTCGATGATCGGCTCGCTGCAGGTCTTCGACATGATCTGGGTGACCTCGGTGCCGGCGGTACGGTCGCTCGGCGCCTCGGCCACCATGGCGACGTACATGGTGGACAACGGCTTCTTCGCCCGGCTCTGGGGCTACGGCAACGCGGTCGCCGTGATCCTGTTCGCCATCTCGTTCGTCGCGGCGCTGCTGTTCCAGCGTTTCCTGCTCCGCCGGGACATCGAGGGTGCCATCACCCGGAAGGGGAAGTGACAGTGGCCGTGAACTCCGTATCCGCCCCCTCGGCCGGGCGCCGGCCGGTGCAGTGGAGCTCGCCGCTGACGTACGCGATCGCGCTCGCGGTCGCGGCCGTGTCGATCGCACCCGTCGTGTACGTCGTCGTCGGCGGTTTCCGGACCACGCCGCAGATCGTGAACGACCCGGCCGGCCTGCCGGACCCGTGGGTCTGGGACAACTACTACCGGGTGCTGACCCAGAGCGACTTCTGGAAGCAGGCGTTCAACAGCGCCGTGGTCGCCCTCGGCACCACGCTCGGCGTGGTGGTGCTCGGCATGGCCGCCGCGTTCGTGCTCGCCCGCTACACGTTCCGCGGCCGCGAAGGGCTCTACACCTTCTTCACCCTCGGCCTGCTGTTCCCGGCCGGCGCGGCGATCCTGCCGCTGTACCTCATGCTGCGCGACCTGAACCTGATCAACTCCTACTACGCGGTGATCCTTCCGCAGGTGGCCTTCTCGTTGCCGCTGACGATCGTCATCCTGCGGCCGTTCCTGTCGGCCATTCCGCGGGAGCTGGAGGACGCGGCCGCCATCGACGGCGCCGGCCGGCTCGGCTTCCTCTGGCGGATCGTGCTGCCGCTGTCGCGGCCCGCGGTCGTCACCGTCGGCATCCTCGCGTTCGTGGCGAGCTGGAACGCGTTCCTCCTGCCGCTGCTCGTCCTCGGGGACGTCAACCTGCACACCCTGCCGCTGGGCGTGCAGAACTTCTCCAGCCAGTACACCACCGACACCGCGGGAGTCCTCGCCTTCACGTCGCTGGCGATGTTGCCGGCGCTGCTGTTCTTCACCCTGGCGGAGAAGCAGATCGTGGGCGGTCTCCAGGGCGCGGTCAAGGGCTGAGCGGCGGCGGCACCAGCACAACCAGTGGAAAGGCACACCATGACAGAGGTCCACGCGGTGGTGGACGGGCCGGTACCGGCTCAGGCAGGTTCGGACCACGACCGGCCGGACGGACACGACGCCGAGACGCGCGTACGGGAACTGCTCGCTCGGATGACGATCGAGGAGAAGGTCGCGCAGCTCGTCGGGTTCTGGGAGAAGGAGGACGGTGAGGCGGTCGCGCCCCTGCAGGGCGAGTTCGCCGACAGCGGCCGGCTCGAGGACTTCTCCCGGCACGGGCTGGGTCACCTGACCCGCGCCTACGGCACCCGCCCGGTCGACGCCGCCGCCCGCGCCGCCTGGCTGTGGAAGTTCCAGCGGGACCTGGTGACGGGCACCCGGCTGGGCATCCCGGCCATCGTGCACGAGGAGTGCCTGACCGGCCTGTCGGCGTGGAAGGCGGCGACCTTCCCGACGCCGCTGGCCTGGGGTGCCGCGTTCGACCCGGAGCTGGTCACCGAGATGGCGGCGGCGATCGGGGCCTCGATGCGCGCGCTCGGCATCCACCAGGGACTGTCCCCGGTGCTGGACGTGATCCGGGATCCCCGCTGGGGCCGGGTCGACGAGTGCATCGCCGAGGACCCGTACCTCGTCGGCACCATCGGCACCTCGTACGTGCGGGGACTCCAGTCGCAGGGCGTGCTCGCGACGCTGAAGCACTTCGCCGGCTACTCCGGCTCGCGGGCCGGGCGCAACTTCGGCCCGGTGCACGCCGGTCCCCGGGAACTCGCCGACGTGCTGCTGCCGCCGTTCGAGATGGCGATCCGCGACGGCGACGCGCGCAGCGTCATGCACTCGTACGCCGAGATCGACGGCGTGCCGGTCGCCGCCGATCCGACCATGCTCACCGATCTGCTGCGGGAGCGGTGGGGCTTCGACGGGACGGTGGTGGCCGACTACTACGGCGTCGCCTTCCTCAACCTGCTGCACCACGTCGCGGCCGACAACGCGGACGCGGCGGTGCAGGCGCTGGGCGCGGGCCTCGACATCGAGCTGCCCACCGGCGACGCCTTCCTGACCCTGACCGAGTCGGTGCGGGCCGGCCGGGTCGACGAGGCGCTGGTCGACCGGGCGGTGCTGCGCGTCCTGCGCCAGAAGCAGGAACTCGGGCTGCTCGACGCCACGTTCGACGACGAGCCGCCGGGCGCGATCGAACTCGACTCGCCGGAGCACCGGTCGATCGCGCGCCGGCTCGCCGAGGAGTCGGTGGTCCTGGTCGCCAACGAGGGCGTGCTGCCGCTGCCGGCGGGCCGCCGGGTGGCGGTCGTCGGGCCGAACGCCGACCGGCAGGGCGCGCTGTTCGGCTGCTACTCGTTCCTGAACCACGTGCTGGCCCACCACCCGGGCGTGGAGACCGGATTCGAGGTGCCGACCGTCCTGGAGGCGGTGCGCGCCGAGTTCGGCGCCGACTCGGTCACCTTCGCGGCCGGCTGCGAGGTGGACTCGGCGGACCGGTCCGGGTTCGACGAGGCGGTCGCCGCCGCGTCCGCCGCCGATGTGGCGGTCCTCGTGGTCGGCGACCACGCCAGCCTGTTCGGCCGCGGCACCGTCGGCGAGGGCTGCGACCGGGACGACCTGGAGCTGCCCGGCGTGCAGCGTCAGCTCGTCGAGGCGGTGCTGGACACCGGCACCCCGGTCGTCCTGGTGCTGCTCACCGGCCGCCCGTACGCGCTCGGCTGGGCGCTGTCCCGGTGCGCGGCGGTGGTGCAGACGTTCTTCCCGGGTGAGGAGGGCGCCGGGGCGATCGCGGGCGTGCTCTCCGGGCGGGTCAACCCGTCCGGCCGGCTGCCGGTCACCCTGCCCGGCTCGGCCGGCGCGCAGCCGTACTCGTACCTGCACCCCGAGCTGGGGGAGGGCATGAACGGCACGAACCTGCCGGCGACGCCGGTGGCGCCGTTCGGGCACGGGTTGTCCTACACCACGTTCGCGTACACCGACCTGACCGTGCCGGCCGAGGTGCCGACCGACAGGCCGCTGAAGGTGTCGGTGCGGGTGACGAACACCGGCCCGGTCGCCGGTGACGACGTGGTGCAGCTCTACGGCCGCGACCTGGTCGCCTCGGTGACCCGGCCGGTGGCGCAGCTGCTCGGCTACCGGCGGGTGCGCCTGGAGCCGGGCGCCTCGGTGACCGTCGAGCTGACCGTGCCGAACACGCGGCTGGCCTTCACCGACCGCACGCTCACGCGCGTGGTGGAGCCCGGAGAGGTCGACGTCTGGGTGGGCACGAGCGCCCGGCGCGACGTCCAGGCGCGGACGACGCTGACCGGCGACACCGTCGCGATCACCGCGGAGTCGCCCCGCTGGACGACCACCGACCTTCGCTGAGCCGGGTCCGCCGGTCGTCCACGGGGCGGCCGGCGGACCCTTTCATCTCATATTGGCGTTATGTCGTTTTTGGCTCAGTAGGCTCCAGGATGTCATCCAGCCCCGGCTGGATCCCGGTCGCCGGCACCCACAGGGATGCGTGAGTCACGATGATGGACGCGGACACCATGGTCCTGCCCCGGCTCGGGGACGCCGCGGTCGAGGACCCGTGGGGCGAGGACCGGCCTCGCCGGGCCACCGCCCGCGCCGCGACCGCCGCGAGGCGCTGGCGGATCGCGGCGTGGCTGCTGC
>NZ_JBXUOV010000166.1:0-13046 GCF_057196585.1 Micromonospora sp. ATLC20 | reverse complement strand
GCGCGGAGCCGGCGCCCGCCGCGCCCCCGCCGCCGGCCGGACGGGACGACGCGCTGGAGGCGCTCGGCGGCGGGAAGAGTACGGAGGCCGCATGGTGACA
This sequence comes from Micromonospora sp. ATLC20, assembly GCF_057196585.1. NCBI lineage: Bacteria > Bacillati > Actinomycetota > Actinomycetes > Micromonosporales > Micromonosporaceae > Micromonospora > Micromonospora sp. ATLC20. Next base: position 12,946 of record NZ_JBXUOV010000166.1, on the reverse strand, counting down.
CTCCGCAGCGTGACCATCGAATTCAAACGCGACGCTGGTCACGGTGCGCCACGGCGAAATCTCGCTATTGGTCGGCTTCCGGACGTAGATCCTCACGAGTGCTGTCAGGTAACCTCGCTGCCGGTCACCGCCGAAGGCGCGCACCGGCGCCAGCGGTGCCGCCGCCCAATCGCCCACGGGCGAACCGGGGAACCAGGTACATGGGGTGAATCCGCGACAGCGGTAGGGGCCACTTCCGTCCCGAACCCGTCAGCTAACCCGGTCGGCGGCCGACGGAAGGGAACACTGTGACGGCACCCCTGCGCCGCTGGCTGACACCCGTGGTGGCCGTGCTGGCCTCGCTGGCCGTGCTGGCCGGCCCGAACCCGGCGACCGCGGCCCCCGCCGCGGCGGCCCCCGGCACCCCCTCGGGCCACGAGGAGGACGGCGATCCGCCGCTCATCACCGAGGCGATCGACTCCGCCAACCGGAACTTCCTCCAGGCCAAGGCGAAGCTCGCCAAGTCCCAGGACCGCCAGCGGCGGCTGGCGGCCGAGGTGAAGACGGCACAGGCCGAACTCGACGCGCTCAGCCCGCAGGTCAACCAGCTCGCCGCCCAGTCCTACCGGACCGGCCGGATGGGCGCGATGGCGATGCTGCTGGAGAGCAACTCCCCCGACTCGTTCGTCCGCCGGGTCAACGCCCTGGACGAGCTGAACCTCCTCAACGCGCAGCGCCTGGCCGCCATCAACGCGGTCAAGACCCGCGCCGAGCAGGCCAAGATCGCGCTCGACGCCGAGGTGCGCGAGCAGGAGAAGCAGAAGAACGCGATGGAGCGCGAGAAGGTGCAGGCCGAGCGCGCGCTGAAGCTCGTCGGCGGTCTCGGCTTCACCGGCGGCCTGGTCTCCGCCACCTCACCGGTCGCCAAGATCGCCCCCGGCCGCACCGCCGACGGCGGGTGGAAGGCCGAGTCGTGCAGCGAGGACGACCCGACCACCTCGGGCTGCGTCACGCCGCGCACGCTGCACGCGTACAAGGAGGTCCGGCGCGCGGGCTTCAAGCGCTTCGTGGGCTGCTACCGGTCCGGCGGGCCGTGGGAGCACCCCAAGGGCAAGGCGTGTGACTGGTCGCTGCAGAACAGCGGCTTCGCGCCGTGGCACAACAACGACACCCGCCGGTACGGCAACGAGGTCGCCGCGTTCCTGATCCGCAACGCCGACCGGCTGGGCATCTACTACGTCATCTGGAACCGGCAGATCTGGTTCCCGGCCACCGGATGGCGTTCCTACAGCGGACCGTCGAACCACACCGACCACGTCCACATGTCGCTGCTCTGATCCGGACACCACGAAAAGGGGCCGCCCGAGGGCGGCCCCTTTTCGCGTCCGAATGTGTCAGCTCGCCAGCGCCGGGTCGGCGGGCGCGGCCGGGGCGGGCAGCGGGGCCGGGGACTGCGCCACGGTCCGCACCTCGCCACCGGCGAGCCGGTACGACATGCCCACCACCGTGCACCGCCCGGCGGCCACCCGCTCGGCCAGCACGGCGGACCGGGCCAGCAGCGTCTCCACGGTCTGCGCGATGTGGACGTCGATGATGCCGTCGAGGTCCTCGACGCCCTGGCGGGCGGCGCGCAGCAGGCTCGGCGAGACCGCGTCCACCACCGCGCCCAGGTGCCCGGCCGGGGCGGCACCGGTCCGGACCCCCTCCCGGGCGGCCTGGACCGCGCCGCACGAGTCGTGCCCGAGCACCACCACGAGCGGCGTGCCCAGCACGGTGACGGCGTACTCGACGCTGCCGAGCACCTCCGGCCCGGCGGTGTGCCCGGCGGTACGCACCACGAAGAGGTCACCGAGACCGCGGTCGAAGATGATCTCGGCGGCGAGCCGCGAGTCGGAGCAGCCGACGATCACCGCGAACGGGTGCTGGCCGTCGGCCACCGCCGCCCGGTGCCCGGCGTCCTGATTCGGATGCTGCGGGACGCCCGTGACGAACCGGTGGTTACCGGCACGCAGCTCGGCAAGTGCCTGTTCCGGGGTGCTCGGCGTCATGTCCCTCACCTCGTCTACCTGGGGAACCACCAGGCCGAACGGCCTCGCGACCCACGGTCACACGCCCCTCGGGGTCCGTCAAGATTCGTGATACGCATTTCATACTTTCCCGTCTCCGCCCCGCCCCGGACCGCGCCGATTCGGCAGGTGGCGGACGTGGCCATAGCATGACCACCATGGCGACCACACCAGTTGAGGACGGGAGCCGCCGTAACTGGACCTTCCTCACCAACCATGGCCACGTGCTGCTGGCGATCGCGCGCAACCCCACCGCCCGGCTGCGGGACGTGGCGGACGAGGTGGGCGTGACCGAGCGGGCGGCCCAGGCCATCGTGGCCGACCTGGAAGCAGGGGGTTACCTGCGGCGTACGCGGGTGGGACGGCGCAACGAGTACACGATCAATCCGAAGGGCCGCTTCCGGCACCCGGCCGAGGCCGACCAGCAGGTCGGCGCGCTGCTGGCCCTGTTCGCCGCCGAGCCCGCCGGGGACGCCGCCACCGGCCGGTGATCCGGCCGGCACCACGTGCGCCCCGCGCGGGCGGGCGCGGCGGGTAATCTCACCGCGTGCGCGACAGCTTGCGGCCGGGCGCGACCACGGGACGCGTCCGGGCCGGACACCGGATCAGGTCCGTCCTCTCCGGAGCGGCGGTGACCGCCCTGCTCGGCGGTGCGCTGGCGGTGCCCGCGCCCGCGCTGGCCGCCCCGAAGTGCGGACCGGCCGGCGGCCCCGCACCCACCGAGGTGCCGTGGGCGCTGAGCCGTCTCGACCCGGCCGCCGCCTGGCGGCTCGGCAAGGGCGCCGGCATCACCGTCGCGGTGATCGACTCCGGGGTCTCACCGACCCATCCCCTGCTACGCGGGCGGGTGCTGCCGGGTGAGGACTTCAACCAGCTCGTCCGCCTGAAGGGGCAGTGCGACCTGGTCGGCCACGGCACCATGGTCGCGGGCATCATCGCCGGCCGGGAGGGCACCGGCACGCCGTACACCGGCATCGCGCCGGAGGCGAAGATCCTGCCGCTGCGGGTGCTGGCCGAGAACAAGGAGAACTTCGACCCGGACGTGCCGGCCGAGATCGGCAAGGCGATCCGCTGGGCCGTCGACCACGACGCCGACGTGATCAACCTGTCCCTGGTCACGCTCGACGACCCGGCGCTGAAGTCCGCCGTGCAGTACGCGCTCGGCAAGGACGTGGTGATCGTCGCGTCCGCCGGCAACCGGCAGGAGAACCGGGAGGACCGGCCCGCCTATCCGGCGGCGTACGAGGGTGTCGTCGCCGTCGCCGGGATCGACGAGCAGGGCGGGCACGTCGGCAGCTCGGTCAGCGGGGACTACGTGGACATCGCCGGCCCCGGCCTGAACATCGTCGGGCCCGCGCCGCAGGGGCCGGGCTACCGGGGCGAGCCGCAGGGCGGGACGAGCTTCGCCACCGCGTACGTCTCCGGGGTGGCCGCGCTGGTGCGGGCCGCGCACCCGGACATCAGCGCCGACGAGGTCGCCTACCGACTGACCCGCACCGCCGACAGCCCGCCGGACGGGCACAACGCCGAGGTCGGCTACGGGATGGTCAACCCGTACCGGGCCGTCACCAGCCTGCTGGGCACCCGCAGCGACCCACCGCTGGGCGCGATGCCGCCACCGGCGCCGCCGGCCGACCCGCTGGCGGGGCAGCGCACCGTCGCGATCTGGGTCGCCGTCGTCGGCGCGCTGCTGGCCGGCGTCCTGCTGACGCTGCGGCCCATCCTGGTACGCGGACGGCGGCGCGGGTGGCGGCCGGGCCGGCGCGACGTCCCGCAGGACGCCTGACGATGCACGACGGCTCCGCCCGGCGCGAGCCGTAGCGGAGCCGCTGTGGACCGGTCGGGGGTCAGTTGCCCCAGACCTTGGAGTTGCTCATCTCCGTGGTCATGTAGTTCTCGCGCGCGATGCCCACCGCGCCACCGATCTCGTTCAGGACCTTGTTGATGTCCCGCACGGCGGCGTCCCACTGGGCCTGGTGCTGCTGGTAGGCGGCCCGGTCCTGGCCCTCCCACTCGAGCTTGGTCAGCATCGCCCGCAGCGTGTCCAGCTTCTCGTCGATGGTCCGCGAGATGGCCTGCATCTGCTGGTTGCTGCTCTCCAGAACAGCGTAATCAACCTTGATGCTCATCGGTTCCTCCTCTGCCTGTCTTCGCGGATCACGGGTTGAGCGCAGCGTGGAACTTGTCCAGCATCTGCTGCTGCTCTTCGTCGTTGACCTGGTGCGTGGTGCCCGACTTGTCGAGCAGGTCCGCGATGTTGTCCATCGCGGTCAGCAGCTTCGTCGTGTCCTCGTTCCAGCGAGTCATCAGGCTCTGGAAGCCCGTGGACGCCTGGCCCTTCCAGGCCATCGCCAGGTCGTCGACCACGTTCCACAGCTTCTTGAGCTCGCCGTCGACGTCGCTGCGCGTGGACCGCACGTCACTCGCGGCGGTGTGCAGAGTCGCTGCACTGACCTCGAACGCCATGCTTCACACCCTTCCGTCATCTTGTGGCGGCGGTTCCGCCGCGCCCTCCCCCGCGGCAAGGCGTACACACCCCACCGACGGACACTTCATCCGAACCGTAGCGGACGATGTCCAACCCGCGCAGCCCTGCTGACCCATCGTCGTATTCCGACATGCCACTGTCGACAGACGCGGAGCGCCACCCCTCCGTACCGGGTGGACGGTCGAGGGCGAGGTCAGGACCGATCGCGTGCGGATCTGACGATCGTCGACACGCCGAAGGCCAGCACCGCGACCAGCATCACCACCACGACCCACAGCGCCGGCTTCTCGAACGCGCGCTGGAACGACAGCACCAGCAGCGCCGCGCAGGTGCTCAGCGCCACCACCTCGGCGGCCCGTCGCAGCCGCGCCGAGCGGTTCAGCCCGGCGAACAGCATCAGGACCACGAAGACCGGGATGGTCAGCAGGACGTACAGCAGCAGCGAGAAGAGCAGGGTGTCCACGCGTCGCTCCCGTTACCCGTAGAACTTGGAGTCCCGCACCCAGTCGATCTTGATGTCCTTGATGTCCGGGTCGGCGCCGGTCGGCGCCCAGCCGGGCCGGGAGTCCGCGCTGAACGTGAACCGGCTGTCGGTGTGGAAGGCGGCCATCAGCGCGTGCAGCAACGCGCTGATCTCGCCGAAGACCAGGACCAGGATGGCGGCGGTGGCGGCCAGGCCGGCGATGCCGATGGCCTGGGCCAGCGCGGTGGTCGCGGGAAAGAACTGGAGCGCGATCGAGGCGATCACCGCGACCAGGATCGGCATGAGCGCCTGAGCCAGGCCGGAGACCGCGTCGTTGTACGCGTCCCGGGCGGCGGTGAGCGTGTCCCGATTGGCGGCGAACGCCTCGGCCAGCGAGTTGATCTCCGCACCGAGCTTGCGCAGGAACAGGTCGAACGCGTCCCGGTCGTCGAAGTCCCACTCCGCCGCGTCCGGCGGGACCGCCGCCATCGCCGCGCCGAACTGGTCCGCGCCGAGCAGGCGGGCCGCCTCGTCCCACTTCTTGATGGACTCGTTCACCTCCTGGTTGTCGAACGACTCCAGGTAGAGGATCGTGCCGATCAGCGCCGCCGAGGCCGCGATCCAGACCAGGTTGCCCTTGGCGATGGCCGCCGCCGAGCGGACCGGGGCCGTGGTCTGCGCGACCGACACCGAGCCGGTCACCGTCCCGGACGCGTTGGCGATGAGGATCTCCGGTGGCATCAGGCGTCCTTCCCGTGGCGGACCCGGCCGATCACTTGACCACCCAGGGCTGATCCGACTTCTCCCAGTTCTTCGCGCTCTGTTCGAGCTGCGCGGCGGCCCTGCGCAGATGCTCCACGCCGGTGCGGACGTTGTCCAGGTGCCCGTCCACCGCCGCGTTGTGCCGCTCCACCGCGCCGGTGCCGAACCAGCTCAGCGCACCGCCGGGCAGCTTCACCTCGGCCAGCAACGTCTCGACGTTGCGGAGGTATTGGATCGGGCCGTCCGGGGCGTCGAGCCGCTGCCCGGCCTTCCGGATCGCGTCGACGTCGACCGTGTTCGGCATCGTCGGCTCCTCTCGCTCAGCGCCGCAGGTTGCGGGTCGGGTCGGACAGGTCCACCCCGAACTGACGGAACCAGTCCTCCGGGGTGAGCGTGCCGTCCTGCGCCCGGCGGACCATCTCGGAGTCGCCGAGCATCTCGCCCAGCATCTCCCGCTGCCGCTCCTCGAAGGCGGCGTAGGCCGCGTCGATCGCCGCCTGCATCGCCTCGGCCAGGGAGAAGCTGTCCAGCCGCATCGCCCGCGGGTTGAGCTCGACGTCGCCGACCTTCATGTCGCCGTCGACCGTCACGCGCACCAGGCCGTCCGGGCTCTCCCCGGTCACCCGCAGCTCGGCGCGCTGCCGCTGGACCTCGGCCAGCCGGCGCTGCTGCTCCTGCGCCTGCCGCAGCAGACCCTCCACGGCGGCACCGAAACCCGACGGGCTGCTCACGGACGCGCCCCTTCCCACTCGCGGCTGTCGATCGGGCCGACGCTACCGGACGGGGCGGCCCGCCGTCCGTCCCGTCAGGCGGGTTCCGTCCACGCGGTCTGGATCAGCTGCTGGCCGTCGCGGCGGCGCACGAGCGTGCCCCGGCCCGGCGGCTGCGGGGTCGGCCGCAGGTTGCCGAACACCGCGCCCTCCTCCCTGCTGCCGGACATCAGCAGGCCCGGCGAGTCCAGCTCGCGCAGGCGTTGCAGCACCGGCTCGTACAGCGCCCGGGCCACACCGCCGACCCGGCGCGTGATGATCAGGTGCAGGCCGATGTCCCGCGCCTGTGGCAGCAGCTCGTGCAGCGCGCTCAGCGGGTTGCTGCCACCGGAGGCGACCAGGTCGTAGTCGTCCACCAGGATGTACAGGTCCGGGCCCTTCCACCAGCTCCGGTCACGCAGCTGCGCGGTGGTCACGTCCGGGCCGGGCAGCCGGTTCTGCAACGCGCTGCGGATCGAGCCGAGGCCCTGGCTGAACACCTGGTTCGACGGCGCGTAGTCGAGCAGGTGGTCCCCCTCGACCGCACCCAGCAGACCACGCCGGTAGTCGGCGATGACCAGCCGCGCCTGGGCCGGGGTGTACCGCTCGGCGATCCCCCGGGCGATCAGCCGCAGCAGATTCGTCTTGCCGCACTCGGCGTCGCCGAACACGGTCAGGTGCGGCTCGCCCGCCAGGTCCAGGTAGACCGGGGCGAGCGCCGACTCGTTGACGCCGATCGGGATGCCCGGCGCGGACCGGTCGACGACCTTCGCCAGCTCGGTGACCGCCAGCTTGCGCGGCAGCAGCCGGACCTTCGGCGCCGGCTGTCCCGGCCAGTTCGCCGCGACGTGACCGGCGAGCGCCACCGACGCCTCGGTCAGGTCCTCGATGTCGCGCTTGCCGTCGATCCGCGAGATCGCGGTCAGGAAGTGCAGCTTGTCCCGGGTCAGACCGCGGCCGGGCGCGCCGACCGGCACGTTCTGCGCGGCCCGCCGGTCGATCTCCGACTCCGACGGGTCACCGAGCCGCAGCTCCAGCTTGGTGCCGAGCAGGTCCCGCATGTTGATCCGGATCTCCGCCCAGCGCACCGCCGTGATCACCACGTGGACACCGAAGCCGAGGCCCCGGTTCGCCAGGTTGGTGATCGTCTGCTCCAGCTCCTCGTACTCCTGGCGCAGCGTGTTCCAGCCGTCCACCACGAGGAAGACGTCACCGAACGGGTCGTCGGCGAACTCACCCGCCGCCCGGCGACGCCGGTAACTGGCCACCGAGTCGATGCCGTGCTGGGTGAACCGGTTCTCCCGCTCGTCGATCACGGCGACCACCTCGGCCACCGTCCGCCGGACCGCCTCGACGTCGCGCCGCCCCGCCACACCCGAGGTGTGCGGCAGCCCGTCCAGGCTGCGCAGCGCGCCGCCACCGAAGTCGAGACAGAAGAACTGCACCTCGCGCGGCGTATGGGTGAGCGCCAGCGAGGCCAGCATCGAGCGCAGCATGGTGCTCTTGCCACTCAGCGACGCCCCGACGATCACCACGTTGCCGCCGGCCCCGGCCAGGTCGACCATCATCGGGTCGCGGCGCTGCTCGTACGGGCGGTCCACGATGCCGACCGGCACCGCGAGCCGGCCGCGGCCCGGCCAGTCGGCGGTGGTCAGGCCGTACGTCGGGTGCACGCTAAGCTTCGGCAGCAGCTCGGCCAGCCCGGACGGCTCGGCCAGCGGCGGCAGCCACACCTGGTGCGCCGGCTTGCCCCGGCCCTTGAGCTGGTCGATCAGCACGTCGAGCATCGCCACGGCCTTGCCGTCGCCGCTCTGCTCCGGCTCCGGGGCGGCCTCCGCCGGGCTCGGCGCCGCCGGCACCGGCACGTAGTCGATGCCGTACGGGACGATCCGGCGCTGCACCTGCGCCCGGGTGGATCGCTGCACCTGCCCGGGCGCCCGGTACGGGCCGGACACGTAGGCGGCGCGGAACCGCAGCATGGTCGCGGTGTCGGTCTTCAGGTAGCCGTGACCGGGCGCGCTGGGCAGCTCGTACGCGTCCGGCACGCCGAGCACGATCCGGCTCTCCACCGCCGAGAACGTGCGCAGACCGATCCGGTACGACAGGTGCGTGTCCAGGCCGCGCAGCTTGCCCTCCTCCAGCCGCTGCGAGGCGAGCAGCAGGTGCACGCCGAGCGACCGGCCGAGCCGGCCGATCATCACGAACAGGTCGATGAAGTCCGGCTTGGCCGCGAGCAGCTCGGAGAACTCGTCACAGATGATCAGCAGGCTGGGCATCGGCTCCAGCTGCTCACCGGCCGCCCGCGCCTTCTCGTAGTCGTACCGGGAGACGTAGTTGCCGGCCGCCCGCAGCACCTCCTGCCGGCGGTTCATCTCACCGGCGAGCGCGTCCCGCATGCGGTCCACGAGCGGCAGCTCGTCGGACAGGTTGGTGATCACCGCGCTGGTGTGCGGCAACGCGTCCAGCGAGGCGAACGTGGCGCCGCCCTTGAAGTCGACGAGGACGAAGTTCAGCTCCTCCGACGAGTGCGTCACCGCGAGCGCCGCGACCACCGTCCGCAGCAGTTCGCTCTTGCCGGAACCGGTGGCGCCGATCACCAGGCCGTGCGGGCCCATGCCCTCGTGCGCGGACTCCTTGAAGTCCAGCTCCACCACGTTGCCGTCCGGGCCCAGGCCGAGCGGGATGCGCAGCCGGTCGCGGTTGCTGCGTGGACGCCAGGTCTGCCGGACGTCCACCGTGGCCGCGTCGCCGACCCCGAGCAGGTCGGGCAGCTCCATGCTGCGGGACAGCGGCTCCTCGGTGCTGGCGCCCTGCTGCTGGGAGAGCCGGAACGGGGCGATCTGCCGGGCCAGCCCCTCGGCCGCGCTCAGGGACAGCCGGTCCGGCCGGCCGAGCCGCGACGTGGCGGTGCCGCGCACCAGGTCCAGACCGGTGCCGTCCCCGGCGTCCAGGCAGAGCAGCCAGCGGCCGGCGTCGCGCGGGACCGCGCCGGACAGGTCGAACACCGTCGTGCCGAGCAGGCCCGGCCCGGTCAGGGCGCAGGTCGCCGAGACCTCGCCGCCGTCCAGCACCACCACCACGTGCGGCGCGGTGGTCAGCGGCTTCGCCTCCGGCGCGAACCGGGGCCGTCCGCCCAGGTCCTGGGCCAGCGCCGTCTCCGCCTCGTCCAGCGCGGCGAACACCATCCGGCGCGCGCCGGCCGCGTCCGTACGCCCCGGGTGCTGGGCGTGCGGCAGCCACTTCACCCAGTCCCAGGCGGCCTGCCGGTCCGGCGCGGCCACCACGACCACCAGGAGGTCCTCCGGGGCGTGGAACGTGACCAGCTGACCCAACGCGGCCCGGGCCAGGTCCAGCACCGGCTCCCGGTCGCCGCGCAACGCGATCCGGCTGAACGCGCGCAGCGACAGCGCGGTCGGCAGATCCGGCACGCTGGAGTGGGCCCGGACGAACCGGCGCAGCGCGATCGCGCTCATCGGCTCCAGGTCCTCCACCGGCTTGGTCTCCGGCGGCACGATCTCCACCGCCAGCCGCTGCGGGCCCAGCGCGATCCGCACCTCGCCGAAGTCGTCCTCGGTGATCCGCCGCTCCCAGAGCCGGCGCGAGGCGGCGATCGACCAGAGCGCATCCGGCTCCGGGTGCCGCCAGGTCATCGCGGCGCGCTGCTGCTCGGCCGCCCGCCGGGTGCGCTTACGCATCTGCGCCAGGTAACGCATGTAGTCGCGCCGCTGGGCGTTCAGCTCGGCCTTGTCCTTGCCGCCGTTGCCGAGCGTGCCGATCGCCATGCCCAACATGGACACACCGAACAGGCCACCCGCGACGTACGTCATCATGCCGCCGCCCCGGCCGGCGTAGAGGAACGCCATCGCGCCCACGCCGCAGAGCATCGGCAGGATCATCAGCACCTGACCCATGCCCTTGGCCTGCGGCTCCGGCAGCTCGGGCGGGGATTCCAGCAGCACCTCGCCGCGCGGCAGCGCGGGCCCCGGTTGACGCGGAAGTCGGCGGAACACCACCGTACTCACGGCTCTCCCCTCCCCAGAAGCGGCCCTGATCGTGGTCTGCCACCGCCGGTGAGCGTCGGGTGGGCAACCTGTGCGACCGCCATCGTAGGTAATCTCCGTCAGGCGTCGTGGACCCGTGTGGCGACGCCGACGGCCCAGCGGATCGTATGCGAGCACGAGGAGGCCACTGTGGCGACGAAGACGGCGACCGGCGGACTGAGCCGGATCACCATCGTGGCGCCGCGTACCAGGATGGATCTGGCGCTGCCGTCCGACGTGCCGCTCGCCGACCTGCTCCCCACGCTGCTGCGGTACGCGGGCGAGGACCTGGCCGACGAGGGCGTACGGCACGGCGGCTGGGCCCTGTCCCGGCTCGGCGGTCAACCGCTCGACGGCGGCCGCACCGCCGCGCAGCTCGGTGTCCGCGACGGCGAGGTGCTCTACTTCAACCCGCGTGCCGCGACCGCGCCCGAGATCGTCTTCGACGACGTGGTGGACGCGGTCGCCACCTCCACCACCCAGCGGGCGGGCGCCTGGCAGGTGGGCACCACGCGGGCGTTCGCGGTCCTGCTGGCCGGCTCGGCGCTGGCTGCGGGCGCGGTCGCGACGCTGCTCACCGGCCCGCCGCAGCTACCCGGCGCGGCGGCCGCGTTCGTGGTCGCGGTGGCGCTGCTGGTCGGCGCCGCGGTGCTGTCCCGCGCGGCCGGCGACAGCCGCACCGCCGCGGTGCTGGCCCTGGTCGGGATCGGTTACGCGGGCGTCGGCGGCCTGCTGGTGCTCGCCGGTGAGCGGACGCTCGGCGAGCTGGCCGGCCCGCACGTCCTGCTGGCCGGCACCGCGGTGGTGGTCTTCGGCGCGGTCGCCGCGCTGGCGGTCGGCGACCGCCTGCCGCTGTTCCTCGGCGCGGTCGGCGTGGGCGGCGCGGTCGGCCTCGGCGCGGTGCTCAGCCTGTCCTTCGACATCGGCGCGGCGGCCTCCGCGGCGGTGGTGGCGACTGTCGCGTTCGGCGCACTGCCCGCGCTGCCGATGCTCGCCTACCGCCTGGCCCGGCTGCCGGTGCCGTCCATCCCCACCGGCCCGGACGACCTCAAGACCGACACCGAGTCGGTCGACGGGCCGTCGGTGCTGCGCAACAGCGAGCGCGCGGACGCGTTCCTCACCGGTCTGCTGTGGACCGTCTCGCTGCTGGTGCTCGGCGGCGAGGTGGTGCTGGCCGAGGACGGCCGGCTCCCGGCGGTCCTGCTCTGCCTGGTGCTGGCGCTGCTGTCGCTGCTGCGGGCCCGCCCGTTCCTCGGCCGCGCCCAGCGCACGCCGGTGCTGCTGGCCGGCACCGTTGGCCTCGGGCTGGTCGCCGCCGCCACCTTCGCCGCCGGCTCACTGGCGGTACGGCTCGGCCTGATCCTCGGCGGCCTGGCGGTGGTGGCCGTGATCAGCCTGGTCTACGGCCTGACCGTGGCCGGCAAGCGGATCTCCCCGGTCTGGGGCCGGACCCTGGACATCGTCGAGATCCTGCTGATCATCGCGCTGGTGCCGCTGGCCGTCTGGGTGTGCGGCGCGTACGGCTGGATCGTCAACCTTCGACCGTGACGGTCCCCATCGCGGTGCCGACCGGCGCGGTGGCGTAGACGCCCGGGCCGTGCTGGCCGTCCAGCGGGCGGGCCGGCACACCGGCGCGCCGGGCCATCTCCCGGACCGCCTTCACCAGCGCCTCGGCGTGCCCGTCCATGGCCGCCACCCGCAGCAGCGGCGGCACCCGCCGGCCGCCCGGGAGCACCACGGCGGCGACCGTGTGCGAGGGCGCGGAGGTGGAGGTGACCGCGTCCACGAGTGCGCCGAGCGAGCCGTTGGGGCGTACCCGCAGGGCCAGGCAGCGCTGCGTCCAGCCGCCTCCGCGCAGGCTGGTCCACGTCTCCACCGGGGACTCCGGGGCCAGGTCGAGGCCGGCGCCGGACACCACCGCCGCGTGCAGCTCGTTGCGGTCGAGCACCCGGTGACCGAGGCCGGCGGCGTTGAGCGCCTTGCCGAGCCGGCCCACCCCGGCCGCCACCGTGCGGTGCACGCCGCGCAGGCCGCCGCCCCGGCTGACCGCCTCGGCCCGCGCGTCGGACACCGACAGGCGCAGCGCCACCCACACGGTCCGGTACGCCGACGGCGGCGCGCCGGGTGCCGGGTACCAGACCAGGGTGTGCGAGACGACCTGGGTCTGGGTGACCGGGCCGGAGAAGTCGGCGAGCACCGCGAGCGCCCGGTCGACCACCGCCGCCTCGATCGAGCCGGCGGGCGCACCGGGACGGCCGGTCAGCGCCAGCGCGGCGAACCAGCCCCGGTCGTCCTGCCCGATGCCGAGCCGGGTGCCGCGCTCGGTCAGCTCCACCACCGTCAGCTCGGGGGCGAGCGCGGCGAGCCGCGGGTCGCCGCCCGGCGCCGCGCCCCGGGCC
>NZ_JBXUOV010000165.1:0-13071 GCF_057196585.1 Micromonospora sp. ATLC20 | reverse complement strand
CTGACCGCCCGCGCCGGGGCCCGGCTGCTCGGCCTCGCCGTGGCCGGCGCCGCCCCGGTCGGCCGCCGCCTGGCCCGACTGATCTCGCCGACATGACAGCTCTCCCCGACGTGGCCACCGAACCGTTGTCCGGGCCCGGCGCGCTGCGCTTCGGGTACGGCACCAACGGCTTCGCCAACCACCGGCTCGGCGACGCACTGGCGGTGCTGGCCGACCTCGGGTACGTGGGCGTCGCGCTCACCCTCGACCACGACCACCTGGACCCGTTCGCCCCCGGCCTGGCCCGCCGGGTCGCCGCCGTACGCCGCCGGCTGGACGCGCTCGGGCTCGCGGTGGTGGTCGAGACCGGTGCCCGGTACCTGCTCGACCGGTGGCACAAGCACGCGCCGACGCTGCTGCACGACGACCCGGCCCGGCGGATCGAGTTCCTGCGCCGGGCCGTCCGGATCGGCGCCGACCTGGGCGCGGAGGCGGTTTCCTTCTGGGCCGGCGCACGCCCGCCCGGCGTACCACCTGCCGTCGCCGCCGCCCGCCTGGTGGCGGGCTGCGCGACCGTGTGCGCCGAGGCGGCGGAGGCGGGCGTGCCGCTGGGTTTCGAACCCGAGCCGGGCATGTTCGTCGAGGACATCGCCGGGTGGTGGCGGCTGCGCGCGGCGCTCGGCGCGCCACCCGGCTTCGGCATCACGCTCGACATCGGGCACTGCCGCTGCCTGGAGCCGCTGCCGGTGCCGCAGTGCGTGTCCGAGGTCGCCGCGCACCTGGTCAACGTGCAGATCGACGACATGCGCCGGGGCGTGCACGAGCACCTGGAGTTCGGCACCGGCGAGATCGACTTCCCACCGGTGCTGCGCGCCCTGGCCGACGCCGGCTACCGCGGGCTGGTGGCCGTGGAGCTGCCCCGCCACTCGCACGCCGCCCCGGCCGTCGCCGCCCGCTCACTGGACTTCCTGCGCGCCGCCGCCTCGCGCGGCGAGGGGCGGTGACCCACCACCTTCCACCCGGCAGAGGGGAGACGGCATGACACCCGACCGACTGCGCGCCGCGCTTCGGGGCGTACCCGATCCGCAGTGGCTGGACGCGGCGCTGCGCCGCGTCGCCACCGAACCCACGGCGATCGGGCGGTTCTTCGCCGCCGCCGCCCGTCGGTGCGGTCGCCTGCCGGTGCCCGACCTGCCGGGCTGGACGGCGGACGAGGCGGCCCGGGCGCTGCTGCTGACCGCGCTGCCGCACGGCCACGCCGCCGCCGCGGAGACGCTGTACCGGCAGGGCGACGCCGCCGAGAAACGCGCGGTGCTGCGCGCGTTGCCGCTGCTGCCGATCGGCGCGGAGTGCGTGCCGCTGCTGCACGACGCGATCCGCACCAACGACACCCGGCTGGTCGCCGCCGCGCTCGGGCCGTACGCCCGGCACCTGGAGCAGGCGACCTGGCGGCAGGCGGTGCTCAAGTGCGTGTTCACCGGCGTGCCGCTGGCGGTGGTCGACGGCCTGCCGGAGCGCGCCGACGGCGAGCTGGCCCGGATGCTCGCCGCGTTCGCCGCCGAACGGCACGCCGCCGGTCGCGACATGCCCGCCGACGCGGCCGACCTGCTGCGCCGGCTGACCATCCCCACCACGGAGGCGTGACATGCGCATCTTCGACCCGCACATCCACATGACGTCCCGCACCACAGACGACTACGAGCGGATGGCCGCCGCCGGGGTCCGCGCGGTGGTCGAGCCGGCGTTCTGGCTGGGCCAGCCGCGTACGAGCGTGGACAGCTTCGTGGACTACTTCGACTCGCTGATCGGGTGGGAGCCGTTCCGGGCCGGCCAGTTCGGCATCCGGCACCACGCGACTGTGGCGCTGAACCCGAAGGAGGCGAACGACCCGCGCTGCCGCCCGGTGCTCGACCTGCTGCCCCGCTACCTGGACAAGGACGGCGTGGTGGCGGTCGGCGAGATCGGCTACGACGCGATGACGCCGGCCGAGGACGCCGCGCTGGCCGGGCAGCTCGCCCTGGCCGTCGCGCACGACCTGCCCGCGCTGGTGCACACGCCGCACCGGGACAAGGCGCGCGGCGTCGAGCGGACGCTCGCGGTGGTCGCCGAGTCGGGCATCGCGCCGGGGCGGGTGCTCGTCGACCACCTCAACGAGGTGACAGTGGAGCTGGTCCGCGACACCGGCTGCTGGCTGGGTTTCTCGATCTACCCGGAGACGAAGATGTCGCCGCCGCGGATGGTGGAGCTGCTGAAGCGGTACGGCACCGAGCGGATGCTGGTGAACTCGGCGGCCGACTGGGGCCGGTCGGATCCGCTGCTGACCCGGGCCACCGGGGAGGCGATGCTGCTGGCCGGGTTCGACGCCGACGACGTCGACCGGGTGCTGTGGCGCAACCCGGTGGAGTTCTACGGCCAGTCCGGCCGGCTCGACCTGACCGACCTGGAGGCGGGCGGCCCCACCTTCGCCGGCAACTCGATCGCGCGCGGGGGGCAGTGATGCGGCTGCGCCACGCCGACGGCACGACAGTCCACCTCGGTTACTGCACGAACGTGCACCCGGCCGAGGACCTGCCGGGCATCGTCGCCCAGCTCGACACGTACGCGGTGGCGGTCCGCCGGGCGCTCGGCGCCGACCGGCTCGGGCTCGGCCTCTGGCTGGCCGCGCCGGTGGCCGCCGCGCTCGCCGCCGACCCGCCGGCCCGCCGCCGGCTGCGGCACGAGCTGACCGTACGCGGGCTGGAGGTGGTCACGCTCAACGGCTTCCCGTACGCCGCGTTCCAGGCACCTGTGGTCAAGGGCGCGGTGTACCACCCGGACTGGACCACGCCGCAACGGTCGGCGTACACGCTGGACCTGGCCCGGGTGCTCGCCGACCTGCTGCCCGACGACGCCGTCCGGGGCTCGATCTCGACGCTGCCGATCGCCTGGCGCAGCCCGTGGGACGCCGGGCGGGCCGCCACCGCTCGGCGTCGCCTGGACGCGCTGGCCGAGGGCCTGGCCGCCGTGCAGCGGGAGACCGGCCGGGTGATCCGGGTCGGCTTCGAACCGGAACCGGGCTGTCTGGTGGAGTCGACGGGACAAGCACGCGAGGTATTCTCAGACATGGATACCGACCGGCTCGGGATCTGCCTGGATCTCGCGCACCTGGCGTGTGCCTGGGAGCAGCCGGCGGATGCCCTGGCCGGGCTGCGTGCCGCCGGTCTCCCCGTGGTGAAGGTCCAGGTGTCCGCAGCGATCGAGGCGCCCGACCCGGCCGCCGCGAGCGCGGCGCTGCGCCGGTTCGTCGAGCCGCGGTTCCTGCACCAGACGCGGGCTGCCGGTTGCGCCGTCGCCACCGATCCGGCCGATCCGGCGTACGCGGCCGACGACCTCGACGCCGCACTCGACGCGCGGTTACCAGGGGCGTGGCGGGTGCACTACCACGTGCCGCTGCACGCCCCGCCCGAGCCGCCGCTGCGCTCCACGGTCCCGGTGCTGCGCGAGGCGCTGGCCGCGTTGTACGCCGGTCCGGTCGCCGGCTGCGACCACCTCGACGTCGAGACGTACACCTGGGGGGTGCTGCCGGAGGCGCGGCGGCCGCGCGGCGACGCGGAGCTGGCCGCCGGCATCGCCGCCGAGCTGGCGTTCGCCCGCGACGAACTGACCGCCGTGGGGCTGGCCGACGGCGGCGCGCAGGGCGCTTCGGGTCCGCGGGCGGCGGAAGGCGTGCCCTCGTGAGCCGGCGGCTGGTGGTGCTCGACGTGGTCGGGCTGACGCCGCGGCTGCTGGCGCACATGCCCCGGCTGCGCGCGGTGGCCGACGCCGGGTTCGCCGCCGAGCTGGGCACCGTGCTGCCGGCGGTGACCTGCTCGGCGCAGTCCACGTTCCTCACCGGCGAGCTGCCCGCCGGGCACGGCGTGGTGGGCAACGGCTGGTACTTCCGCGACCTGGGCGAGGTGCTGCTCTGGCGGCAGCACCACGCGCTCGTCGGCGGCGAGAAGGTGTGGCAGGCGGCCCGCCGCGTCGAGCCGGGCTACCGGGTCGCCAACGTCTGCTGGTGGTACGCGATGGGCGCGGACGTGGACTGGACGGTCACGCCGCGCCCGGTCTACCACGCCGACGGCCGCAAGGAGCCGGACTGCTGGACCGACCCGCCCGAGCTGCGGGACACGCTCACCGACGCGCTCGGCACCTTCCCGCTGTTCAGCTACTGGGGTCCGGGCGCCGGGCTGCCGTCCTCGGCGTGGATCAGCCGGGCCGCCCAGCGCATCCTCACCGACCACGCCCCCGACCTGACGCTGGTCTACCTGCCGCACCTGGACTACGACCTGCAACGCTTCGGCCCGTCCGGCCCGCAGGCGGCCGCCGCGGCGGCGGAGCTGGACACCGTGCTCGGCACGCTGCTCGACGCCGCGCGCGAGCAGGGAGCCACAGTGGTGGCGTTGTCCGAGTACGGCATCACCGACGTGTCCCGACCGGTGGACGTGAACCGGATGCTGCGCGCCGAAGGGCTGTTGCGGGTCTACACCCAGGCCGGGATGGAATACCTCGACCCGTGGACCTCACGGGCGTTCGCGGTGGCCGACCACCAGGTGGCGCACGTCTACGTCAGGGATCCGGCGGAGGTACCGGCGGTGGCGAAGCTCTGCGCGTCGCTACCGGGCGTGGCCGAGGTGCTCGACGCCGCCGGGCAGGCCGGGTACGGGCTGGATCATCCCCGCTCGGGTGAGCTGGTGCTGGTGGCCGAGCCGGACGCCTGGTTCACGTACTACTACTGGCTCGACGACGCGCGGGCGCCCGACTTCGCCCGGCTGGTGGAGATTCACCGCAAGCCCGGCTACGACCCGGCGGAGCTGTTCTTCGACCCGGCCGCGCCGGGCGCGGCGAAGCGCCGGGCGGCGGTGGCGCTGGCCCGCAAGAAGCTCGGGCTGCGCTACCTGATGACAGTGGTGGGGCTGGACGCGGGCGCGCGGGCGGTGCGTGGTTCACACGGGCGCCTGCCCGCCGACCCGGCGGACGGCCCGATGCTGATCTGCTCCGACCGGGCCGCGATCCGGCCCCGGGTGGAGGCCACCGATGTGAAGGCGTTGCTGCTCGAACTCGCCGGACTGGCCAGGGAGGCACCATGACCGTAACCGTCGCACCGACCGATCCGGCCCTGCTGCGGGGCCGCTTCGACGCCGCGCTAGCCGCGTTCCTGGACGCGAGAGAGCCGGATCGGCCGGACGACGGTACGGGGGCCGTCCACACCGCTGTGCGCTGGTTCGTCCTGGCCGGCGGTAAGCGGATGCGGCCGCTGTTCTGCTACTGGGGCTGGCGGGGGTTCGGCGGCCCGGACGCCGGGCCGATCGTGACCGCCGCTGCGTCGCTGGAGCTGTTCCACGCGTTCGCGCTGATCCACGACGACATCGTGGACCGCAGCGACCGCCGCCGGGGCGCGCCGACGCTGCACCGGTTCTTCGCCGACCTGCACGTCCGGTCCGGCCGGCCGGGTGACCCGGCGGCGTTCGGGCGGCAGGCGGCGCTGCTCTGCGGCGACCTCTGCGCCACCTGGTCGGCGCAGATGTTCCACGGGTGCGGGCTGCCGCCCGAGCGGCTGCGCCGGGGGCACGTGCTGCTGGCCCGGATGCGCTCGGAGGTGATCGCGGGGGAGTACCTGGACGTGGTCGGGGCGGCCGCGGACGGCTCGATGGCGAGCGCGCTCACAGTGGTACGGCTGAAGACGGCTCGCTACACGGTGACCCGCCCGGTGCAGATCGGCGCCGCGCTCGCCGGTGCCCCACCGGAGGAGGTGGCCGCGCTGGCCGGCTTCGGCGACCCGCTCGGGGACGCGTTCCAGTTGCGCGACGACCTGCTCGGCGTGTTCGGCGACCCGGCGGTGACCGGCAAGTCCAACCTGGACGACCTGCGGGAGGGCAAGCCGACGGTGCTGCTGGCGCTGGCCCGGGCGTCCGCCTCCCCTGCCGGTGCGGCCCGGCTGGGGGAGCTGGTCGGCGATCCCGGCCTCGATCAGGCGGGCGCGGCCGAGGTGCGGGGCATCGTCGAGGAGTCCGGCGCCCGGGAGGCGGTGGAGCGGATGATCCGCACCCGTGCCGACGCGGCGCTTGTCGCGCTGGAGGCGCTGCCACTGGCGGAACCGGCGCGACGGGTGCTGGCCGGGCTCGCGGAGCGGGCGGTCGACCGCCACGAGTGACACCTACTTTTGTCGCTGAGCGGCGAAAGTCAAAGCCGATCGATCAGAAGCTATGGACAGGCTGATCGAAAGGTCTTAATGTCGTGCACAGCACAACGCTGTTTCGCCGAGGCGATCGCCCGCACCAGATCGCCCCGCACCGCCCGCCTCGGCGAGGTGACCTCCGGTCCTGACCGGAGGTCGCGGCCCGCCGACCTCCCGGCGGGCCGGCGCAGCATCCCCTGCTCGGCATCCGGCGCGACGCGCGCCCGGTCCTGGCTGCGCGCGTCAGGAAGGGACAGCACAGCATGTCCAGCCACCACCACCCCCGTGCCCGACGACCGTTCGCCGCTGCCGCAGCGCTGCTGCTCGCAGCCACCGCCGGCACCGTCACAGTGGCCGCGGCGTCCGTCCCGGCGTCCGCCCACCCGATCTCGGCGAGCGACTTCCAGCAGGTCGAACTCGCCCGCGGTGTCGCCGAGACCGGCGAACCGATGTCGCTCGCGGTGCTGCCCGACCGGTCGGTCCTGCACACCGCCCGCAACGGCACGCTGCGCCGCACCGACGCGGCCGGCGCCACCACAGTCATCGGCACGCTGCCGGTCTACACCCACGACGAGGAGGGGCTCCAGGGCGTCGGCGTCGACCCCGGCTTCGCCTCCAACCGGCACATCTACCTCTACTACGCCCCGCCGCTGTCCACCCCGGCCGGCGACGCGCCCGCCACCGGCACCGACTTCTCCGCCTGGCAGGGCGTCAACCGGCTCTCCCGGTTCACGCTCAACGCCGACTTCACGCTCAACCAGGCCAGCAAGGTCGACGTGCTCGACGTACCGGCCGACAGGGGGCTGTGCTGCCACGTCGGCGGCGACATCGACTTCGACGCCGCGGGCAACCTCTACCTGTCCACCGGCGACGACACCAACCCGTTCGACTCGGCCGGCTACGCGCCGATCGACGAGCGCACCAACCGCAACCCCGGGTACGACGCGCAGCGCAGCGCCGGCAACACCAATGACCTGCGGGGCAAGATCCTGCGGATCAAGGTGAACGCCAACGGCACGTACTCGATCCCGGCCGGCAACCTCTTCGCGCCCGGCACCGCGCGGACCCGCCCGGAGATCTACGCGATGGGCTTCCGCAACCCGTTCCGGATCAGCGTCGACAAGGCCACCGGCGTCGTCTACGTGGGCGACTACGGGCCCGACGCCGGCACCACCACGGCCCGCGGCCCGTCCGGGCAGGTCGAGTTCAACCGGGTGACAGGGCCCGGCAACTACGGCTGGCCGTACTGCACCGGCACCAACACCGCGGCCGAGACGTACGCCGAGTGGGACTTCGCCGCCGGCACCGCCGGCCCGAAGTTCGACTGCACCGGCGGGCCGACGAACAACTCGTTCCGCAACACCGGCCTGGCCACGCTGCCGGCGGCGAAGCCGTCCTGGATCCGCTACGCCGGTGACGCGGGCAGCCCGCCGGAGTTCGGCGGCGGCTCCGAGTCGCCGATGGGCGGCCCGGTCTACCGGTACGACGCGGCGAACCCGTCCACCACGAAGTTCCCGCAGTCGTTCGACGGGCAGTTCTTCGCCACCGAGTTCGGTCGGGGCTGGATCAAGCCGATCCACGTCGGCGCGGACGGCTCACCCGGCACCATCGACACGTTCCCGTGGACCGGCAAGCAGGTGATGGACTCGGCGTTCGGCCCGGACGGCGCGTACTACGTGCTCGACTACGGCACCGGCTACTTCAACGGCGACGCCAACTCGGCGCTGTACCGCTTCGACTACCTGGGCGGCGCCAACCGCGCCCCGGTGGCCCGCGCCGCCGCCGACCGGACCTCCGGCGCCGCGCCGCTCGCCGTGACCTTCTCCTCGGCCGGCTCGTCCGACCCGGAGGGCGGCGCGCTGACGTACGCCTGGACGTTCGGCGACGGCGGCACCTCCACCGCGGCGAACCCCTCGCACACCTACACCGCCAACGGCAGGTACACCGTCACGCTCACGGTGCGCGACCCGCAGGGCGCCACCGGCACCGCCAGCGTGACGATCACAGTGGGCAACACCGCGCCGACAGTGGTCATCGAGACGCCCGGCAACGGCAAGCTGTTCTCCTTCGGCGACACCGTGCCGTTCCGGATCACCGTCACCGACCCGGAGGACGCCACCATCGACTGCACGAAGGTCAAGATGACCTACGTGCTCGGCCACGACCAGCACGGCCACCAGATCACCTCGGCGACCGGCTGCACCGGCTCGATCGCCGTACCCGTCGACGGTGAGCACGACGACGCGGCGAACATCTTCGCCGTCTTCGACGCCGAGTACACCGACTCGGGCGGCCTCACCACGCACACCCAGCACACGCTCCAGCCCCGGCACCGGCAGGCCGAGCACTTCAAGACCTCGTCCGGGATCAACACGTTCGACAAGGCCACCGCCGAGGGCGGCAAGACCGTCGGTGACATCCACGACGGGGACTGGATCGCGTTCCAGCCGTACCTGCTCGCCGACGCCACCGGGTTCACCGCCCGGGTCTCGTCGGCCGGGGCCGGCGGCACGCTCCAGGTGCGGGCCGGCTCGGCCACCGGGACCGTGCTCGGCTCGGCCACCGTCCCGGTCACCGGCGCCTGGGACACGTTCACCACAGTGACCGGCACGATCGCCGGTCCGCCGGCCGGCACCACCACGCTCTACCTGACGTTCGCCGGTGGCACCGGGGCGCTCTACGACTTGGACGCGTTCACGCTCACCACGTCGGCCGTCCGCACCGGCCCGGTGAAGGGCCTGGCCGGCAAGTGCCTGGACGTGCGCAACGCCGCCACCGCCGACGGCACCCAGATCCAGCTCTACACCTGCAACGGCACGACGGCGCAGTCGTGGACCGTGACGCCGAACGCCACGGTGAAGGCGCTCGGCAAGTGCCTGGACGTGTCGGGTGGCGCCGGCGCGGACGGCACGAAGATCCAGCTCTACACGTGCAACGGCACCGGCGCGCAGAACTGGTCCGCGCAGGCCGACGGGACGCTGCGTAACCCGCAGTCGGGCAAGTGCCTGGACGTGTCCGGCAACAACTCGGCCGACGGCACGGCGGTGCACCTGTGGACCTGCACGGGCGCGGCGAACCAGCGCTGGACCCTGCCGTGAGGATGAAGGAGAACCAGATGAAACTCGTGCGCACCGCGCTGGCGGCGGTGACCGCCGTCCTCGCCACCATCGCCTGCACCGTCCCCGCGAGCCCGGCAGCCGCCGCCGACGCCCCCTACGACGTGCTCGTCTTCTCCAAGACCGCCGGTTTCCGGCACGACTCCATCGCGGTCGGCACGCAGGCCGTACGGGAGCTGGGCGCGGCGAACAACTTCACCGTCACCGCGACCGAGGACGCCGCCCAGTTCACCACCGCCAACCTGGCCCGCTTCGAGGCGGTGATCTTCCTCAACACCACCGGCGACGTCCTCAACGCCACCCAGCAGTCGGCGTTCGAGGCGTACATCGGCGCCGGCGGCGGGTACGTCGGCGTGCACTCCGCCGCCGACACCGAGTACGACTGGCCGTTCTACGGCAACCTCGTCGGCGCGTGGTTCGCGTCCCACCCGGCCATCCAGCCGGCCGTCGTGAAGGTGGAGGACCGGGCGCACGCCGCCACCGCGCACCTGCCGCAGCGGTGGAACCGCACCGACGAGTGGTACGACTACCGCACCAACGCCCGCTCCACCGCACACGTGCTCGCCAGCCTCGACGAGTCCACGTACTCCGGTGGCTCGATGGGCGGCGACCACCCGCACGCCTGGTGCAAGACGTACAGCGGCGGCCGGTCCTTCTACACCGGCGGCGGCCACACCCAGGCGTCGTACGCCGACACGGCGTTCCGGGCGCACCTGCTCGGCGGCATCCGCTACGCCGCCGGGCGCACGAAGGCCGACTGCCGGCCGGAGACCGGCTACACCGCGCTTTACAACGGCGGCACCACCGGCTGGTCGCAGGCCGGGCCGGGCAGCTTCACAAACGCCGACGCCACGCTCACCTCGGTCGGCGGAATGGGCCTGTACTGGTACAGCGCGAAGCAGTTCACCAACTACTCGCTGAAGCTGGACTGGCGGCTGGCCGGTGACGACAACTCGGGCGTGTTCGTCGGCTTCCCGCCGTCGAGCGACCCGAACTCGGCGGTGGACAACGGCTACGAGATCCAGATCGACCCCACCGACGCCGCCGACCGGACCACCGGCGCGATCTACGGCTTCAAGTCCGCCGACCTGGCGGCCCGGGACGCGGCGCTGAACCCGGCGGGGGAGTGGAACACCTACGAGATCCTGGTCGAGTCGGAGCGGCTCCAGGTCTTCCTCAACGGCGTACGCATAAACGACTTCACGAACACCGACCCGGTGCGGTCGCTCGCCGGGCACGTCGGCATCCAGAACCACGGCACCGGCGACGACGTGTCGTTCCGCAACATCCGGATCAAGGAACTCGGCGGCACACCTCCGCCGACCGGCAACACCACGGTCCAGGCCGAGGCGTTCGGTTCGGCCAGCGGCGTCAGCGCGTACCCCAAGGCCGGCGCCAACGGCGGCCAGACCCTGGGGTACGTGGACCCGGGCGACTGGGCCGCGTACCCGGGGCTGGACCTGACCGGTGTGACGTCGCTGCGCGCCCGGGTGGTCTCCGGCGGCCCCGGCGGCACGCTCCAGGTGCGGACCGGCTCGCCGACCGGGCCGGTGCTCGGCCAGGTGGCGGTGCCGAACACCGGCAGCTGGACCACGTTCGCCGACGTGAGTACCGCGCTCACCGGCGTGCCGTCCGGTACGCAGACGGTGCACCTGACGTTCACCGGCAGCGGCTCCGGGCTGTTCGACGTCGACGACTTCACGCTGGTCCGCTCGACCGGCACCGGCGGCGCGGGCCCGATCAAGGGTCTGGCCGGCAAGTGCCTGGACGTGCGGAGCGGGTCGTCGGCCGACGGCACCCAGATCCAGCTCTACACCTGCAACGGCTCGTCGGCGCAGTCGTGGACGGTGACGCCGAACGGGCCGGTGAAGGCGCTCGGCAAGTGCCTGGACGTGTCGGGTGGCGGCAGCGCGGACGGCACGAAGATTCAGCTCTACACGTGCAACGGCACCGGCGCGCAGAACTGGTCCGCGCAGGCGGACGGCACGGTGCGTAACCCGCAGTCGGGCAAGTGCCTGGACGTGTCCGGCAACAACTCGGCCGACGGCACTGCGGTGCACCTGTGGACGTGCACGGGCGCGGCGAACCAGCGCTGGACCCTGCCCTGACGGAGGCCATAGAGTGGAGGCGGCGACCGCGAGGTGGCCGGTGACCCGGCGGGAGGCGCAACCCGCCCGGGAGCAGACGCTGTGGCGTCCACCGGTTCCCACGCGTCGCCGCCTCCGGTCGTCCTCGCCCCGGTCCGCGACGGAATCCCCCATCACCACAGGGGAGAAGGACAATGGCGCGACCCATCACGCTCTTCACCGGCCAGTGGGCCGATCTGCCGTTCGACGAGGTCTGCCGGCTCGCCGCCGAGTGGGGCTACGACGGGCTGGAGATCGCCTGCTGGGGCGACCACTTCGAGGTGGACAAGGCGCTCGCCGACGACTCGTACGTGGAGCGCAAGCGGGCCACCCTCGCCAAGCACAACCTCCAGGTGTTCGCCGTCTCCAACCACCTGGTCGGCCAGGCGGTCTGCGACCACCCGATCGACGAGCGGCACCAGGACATCCTGCCGGCCCGGATCTGGGGCGACGGCGAGCCGGAGGGGGTGCGGCAGCGGGCCGCCGAGGAGATCAAGGACACCGCGCGGGCGGCGGCGAAGCTCGGCGTCCGCACCGTCGTGGGCTTCACCGGCTCGTCGATCTGGCACACCGTGGCCATGTTCCCGCCGGTGCCGCCGGCCATGATCGAGCGCGGCTACCAGGACTTCGCCGACAGGTGGAACCCGATCCTGGACGTCTTCGACGAGGTGGGCGTGCGGTTCGCGCACGAGGTGCACCCCAGCGAGATCGCCTACGACTACTGGACGACGAAGCGCACGCTGGAGGCGATCGGGCACCGGGAGGCGTTCGGGCTCAACTGGGATCCGTCGCACTTCGTCTGGCAGGAGCTGGACCCGGTGAACTTCATCTTCGACTTCGCCGACCGGATCTACCACGTCGACTGCAAGGACGCGAAGGTCCGTACCGGCGACGGGCGGCGCGGCCGGCTCTCCTCCCACCTGCCCTGGGCCGACCTGCGGCGCGGCTGGGACTTCGTCTCCACCGGTCACGGCGACGTGCCGTGGGAGGACTGCTTCCGGGCGCTCAACGCGATCGGCTACGACGGCCCGATCTCGATCGAGTGGGAGGACGCCGGCATGGACCGCCTGGTCGGCGCGCCGGAGGCGCTCCAGTTCGTCCGCCGCCTGGCCTTCGACGCCCCCACGGCAGCCTTCGACGCCGCCTTCAGCAGCCGCGACTGACCCCCTCACCCCACCCCACCCCACCCCGCCCTCCCTGCCCCCCGCGATCTTGCAGTTGCGGCCCTCACAAAACGGGTGTAACCGACATCCCGGGGGCCGCAAGTGCAAGATCGGCGGCGCGGAGGGCGGAGGCAGGGGCGGGGGTGGGGGTGGGGGACTAGCGGGCGGCGTAGGTCTGGGTGCTGACCAGGTGGGCCGCGCCGATCAGGCCGGCGGTGTCGCCGAGGTCGGACAGGACGATCGGCATGCTGCCGGTGGCCAGCGGCGTGGACCGCCGGTAGACGACGCCCCGGATCTCCGCGAGCAGGACCGGACCGATCCCGGCCGGCGCGCCGCCGATGATGACGATGGCCGGGTTGACGAAGCTGACCAGCCCGACCAGCACCCGCCCGAGCCGGCGGGCGGCGTCGCGCACCAGCGTCTGCGCCGCCGGGTCGCCCTCGGTGGCCGCCGCCGCCACGTCGGCCACCGACAGCGTCCCGGCCGTGGCC
>NZ_JBXUOV010000164.1:0-13122 GCF_057196585.1 Micromonospora sp. ATLC20 | reverse complement strand
TGTCGGCGCCGTGGCGGATGGCGAGCGGGTAGGCCTCCAGGGTGTGCGCCGGGCGTAAGCCGCTCGCGCCCGGGTGGCCTATCACGAACGGCCGCGGGGGCCCGCGGGCCTGCTCGGCGCGGGTGTCCGGGCCGGCGGCGCGGTGGTCGGGGCCGGCCTGGGCGGCCACGGCCGGCACCACCACAGCCGCGGCCACGAGCAGCGCGCCGGCCACGCCGAGGGCGGAAAGGGTACGTCGCAACGCCGTCTCCTGTCGTCGATGGGTACGCACAGCAGACCGGGCGTGGTTGACCACCAGTTGGTCGGTTCCTGACCTGCCGGTGAATCTCCGGACGGAAGATGACGGGATGCGCCGCCTGCTCCGGAAGCCCGTACGGCTGGTGCCGTTGGGGTTCCTGGCGGTGATCCTGGCCGGCACCGGTCTGCTGATGCTGCCCTGGGCCACCAGCGAGCAGCGGTACACCCCGTTCGTCACCGCGCTGTTCACGTCCACGTCGGCGGTGTCGGTGACCGGGATGGCGGTGACCGACACCCCGAACTACTGGAACGGCTTCGGGCTCGTGATGATCACCGTGCTGACGCAGCTCGGCGGTCTGGGCATCCTGACCGGGGCGTCGCTGGTGATCCTGGCCGTCTCCCGCCAGCTCGGCCTGCGTAACCGGCTGCTCGTGCAGGCGGAGACCGCCGAGTTCGGCCTCGGCGACGTACGCCGGCTGCTGTTGCGCATCGCGGCCACGGTCTTCGTCACCGAGGCCCTGATGACCGCGGTGATCGCCGCGCGCCTGTTCCTGGCGTACGACTACCGGCCGGGCCGGGCGCTCTGGTCGGCGGTGTTCCACTCGGTGCAGGCGTTCAACAACGGCGGGTTCGCGCTCTACTCCGACGGCCTGATCGCGTTTTCCCGCGACGGCTGGGTGGCGCTGCCGCTCAGCATCGGCGCGATCATCGGCGGGCTGGGTTTCCCGGCGCTGTTCGAGGCGGTACGCGAGTGGCGGCAGCCGGAGCGCTGGGCGGTCGCCACGAAGCTGACCGTGTGGGGCAGCGTGGTGCTGATCGTCTTCGGCGTCGCCTACCTGCTGATGGCCGAGTGGGCCAACCCGTTCACGATCGGCACCTACGACGTGCGGAGCAAGCTGCTGGCGTCGTTCACCCAGATCGCGTTGAGCCGTACCGGCGGGTTCGACGTCATGAACGTCGGGCAGCTCACCGACGAGAGCTACCCCATGCTGATCGGCCTGATGTTCATCGGCGGCGGCAGCGCCAGCACCGCCGGCGGCATCAAGGTCTCTACGTTCTTCCTGCTCGGCTTCGCCATCTGGGCCGAGCTGCGCGGCGAGCTGGACACCACTGTCGGGCGCCGCCGGGTGGCGGCGGCCAGCCAGCGGCAGGCGCTGACCGTGGCGCTGCTGAGCGTGGCGCTGGTGGCGGGCGGGACGGTCGGCCTGATCGGGTTGACCTCGCACGTGTCGTTCTCGGCCGCGTTGTTCGAGGTGACCTCCGCGTTCAGCACCACCGGCCTGACCGTCGGGGTGTCCGGGCAGCTCTCGCCGCCGGGCCAGTACGTGCTGACCGCGCTCATGTACATCGGCCGGGTCGGGCCGCTCACCTTGGGCTCGGCCATCGCGTTGAACACCCGTCGACGGCTGTACCGCTACCCGGAGGAGCAACCCATTGTCGGCTAGACATCCGGAGGAGACCGGCATCGCGGTGATCGGCCTGGGCCGGTTCGGCGCGCGCCTGGCGGGCTCCCTGTCCCGGCTCGGTCACGAGGTGCTGGCGGTCGACCGTGACCCGGCCCGGGTCCAGCACTGGTCGGCCGACCTCGACCGGGTGGTGCAGGCGGACAGCACCGAGGAGGTGGTGCTGCGCCAGCTCGGGCTGGCGGACTTCCGCCGGGTCGTGGTCGCGATCGGGGCGTCGCTGGAGGCGAGCGTGCTCACCGTGCTGGCGCTGGCCGAGCTGGGGATCGAGCAGATCTGGGCGCGGGCCACCTCGGAGAAGCACGCGAAGATCCTGCACTCGGTCGGCGCGCACCACGTGGTCTTCCCGGAGGCGGAGACCGGCGAGCGGGTGGCGCATCTGATCGTCAGCCGGATGCTCGACTTCATCGAGTTCGACGACGACTT
Source organism: Micromonospora sp. ATLC20 (assembly GCF_057196585.1). Taxonomy (NCBI): domain Bacteria; kingdom Bacillati; phylum Actinomycetota; class Actinomycetes; order Micromonosporales; family Micromonosporaceae; genus Micromonospora; species Micromonospora sp. ATLC20. The sequence continues at coordinate 10,996 of NZ_JBXUOV010000164.1, read as the reverse complement.
CGCCATCGCCAAGATCAAGGTGCCGGCGCCGCTGGTCGGGCGGTCGCTGCGTGACATCGCACCGCAGGACCGGTACGGCGTGATGGTGGTGGGTGAGAAGCAGGCCGGGGAACCGTTCCGGTACGCCGGGCCGGACACCGTGCTGGAGGCGGACAGCGTGCTCATCGTGGAGGGCGGCATCACCCAGGTGCAGCGCTTCTCCGCGCTGACGTGACGACGGCACCGACGTGACGACAGGTCTTACGTGTCAGCCCTTCTTCGGACCCTTGCCCTTGCCGTGCCCACCCCCCTTCGGCCGGTCTACTTTGCTTTTCCCTTGCCGTTCTCCTTGCCCTTGGACTTCGGCGCGGCCTTGGGCTTCGGTTTCGCCGGCGCCGGTTTGGCCTTCGCCGGCCCGCTCTTGGTGGTGGTCTTGGTGGCCGGCTTGACCGGCGTCTTCACCGGCGGCGCGGTGGTCGGCGCCGAACCGGCGATGCCGGAGACCTGCACGCCGCAGGTGCTGCCGCCGAGCGTGAACTCCACAGGCAGCGTGTTGCTCCCGGTGTAGCGGCCGGCCAGCGTCAGCTTCGTCGACGCGCCGGGCGCCAGCGCCGGGTCCGTCGCCGGTGCGGCGATCGAGACGGTACGCCCCACCTGACGTGCCGTCGGCTGGGCCGTGGTCACCGTCTGCTTGCCGGGGAACGTGAAGTTCATGGTCCAGCCGCGCAGTTCCCGGTCGCTGGTGTTGGTGAGCGTCAGCTCGGCGGAGAAGTCCTTGCCGGTGTCGCGGCGCAGCGAGTAGTCGACGGCGCAGGGGATCGGCTCGGGCATGCTCATCCGCGCCTCGGTCGGCTCCACCCCGCCGCTGGCCGGGCTCCGCGACGTCAGCCCCCACAGGGTGGCGGTCACCGCGACCAGGCCGACGGCGGCCACGCCCGCCTCCACCTTGCGCCGCCGCGCCACCGCCCGCCTCGTGCGGGTCCGCACCACCGAGAACGGCAGCGCGTCCGTCTCCGCCGACCACGGCAGGATCGTGGTACCGGCGTTCTCGGCGAGCGCCGGGTCCATCCGGCCGAACGCGGGCGACACCGGCACGATCGCCGCGATACCCGCGGCCTCGGCGAGCGTACGGGCCACCTCGGCGGTCGCCGGGCGGTCCTCGGGGCGCTTCGCCAGGCACCGCTGTACCAGCGCGGCGACCGGTTCGGGCAGCCCCGGCACCGCGGGCATCGGGTCCGGGTCGCGGTACATGTGGGCGCGCAGCATCTCGGTGGTGGTGCTGGCCTGCCACGGCAGGCGGCCGGTGAGCATCCGGTAGAGCAGCAGCCCGACCGCGTACACGTCGGTGGCGGGCGAGACGTGGCCGTTGTCCAGCCGCTCCGGCGCGAGGTAGGCCGGCGTGCCGAGCAGCGCGCCGTCCGGCCCCTTGTCGCTCTCCCCCACCAGCGCCGAGATGCCGAAGTCGACGACCTTCACCCCGGTCGGGGTCAGCATCACGTTGCCCGGGGTGACGTCCCGGTGCACCACGCCTCGGGCGTGCGCGGCGGCCAGCGCCGAGGCGACCTCCGCGCCGATGGTCATGGCCTCCCGCCAGGGAAGCTGCCCGTCGCGGCCGAGCCGCCCGCTGAGCGGACCGCCGTCGACCAGCTCCATGACCACGTACGGCACGGTCAGGCCGACCTGCACGGACTCGCCGTAGTCGTACACGTTGGTGATGTTGGGGTGGCACAGCCGCGCGGCGGCCTGCGCCTCCACCCGGATCCGGTGCCGGAACGCCTTGTCGCTGGCCAGCCGCGAGGCCAGCACCTTGACCGCCACCTGGCGGCCCAGCACCTCGTCGTAGCCGCGCCAGACGACCGACATGCCGCCCGCACCCAACTGCTCGACGAGTCGATATCGCTCGCCGAGCAGTTGCACGCCGTTCCTGACCGGTCCACCCATGGTCGGTCCTGTTGCCCGAAGTGGGCCCCGGTACACCTCAGCGGTCGGAATCGGTCAGGAAAGTCACCCGTTCAGGCGGTCGCGAGCAGTTGGTCCACCGGCGCGTAGTCATCGGTGAGCACCATCGCGTCGCCCACCCATGCGGTGACCGCCGCCTCGTCCATCAGCGAGGCCGGCTCCGGCAGCAGCTTCAGGCCGGGCGGGATCGCGGCGAGCGGCAGCGGCGCGTCCGAGGCGACGATCACGAAGTTGGCGCCCTGCTTCCCGTCGATCGCGCCGGGCGGGGCGATCAGCGCGACGTGCGCGAACTCGGCCTTCACGGTGGCCAGTTCAGCCCGGATGAACCGGCCCGGCGGGTAGTCGATGACGTTCTGCACGTAGATCCCGTCCGGGCGCAGCACCCGCCGGATGTCGGCGGCCATCTCCCGGGTCGCCAGGTGCCACGGCACCACCAGGTGGCCGAACGCGTCGCCGACGATGAAGTCGCGGCTGTCGGCCGGCTCGCCGCGCAGCAGCACCCGCGCGTCCCCCACCTCGGCGCGCATCCCCGATCCGGTACGCAGGCCCAGCTCCCGCCGGTCCAGCTCGACCAGGCCGCCGTCCAGCTCGAACACCAGGTTGTCGGTGCCGGGCCGGGTCGCGGCCAGGTAGTGCGGCACGGTGAAACCGCCGCCGCCCAGGTGCAGCGCGTCCATCGGCTGCTTCGCCGGCCGCGCCACGTCCGCGACCAGGCCGATCCACTGCGTGTACGCGTACTTCAGGTGGGTCGGTTCGCCCAGGTCGACGTACGAGTGCTCGGCCGAGTTGAGGTAGAGCGTGCGTCCCTGCGGCCACGACGGGTCCACCTCGACCCGGGCGCAGTGGTACGCGGTCTCCACGTCGCACGGGTTCGGCGCCGCCGCGGTGAGCCCGGCGGCGGCCAGACCGAGCAGCGCCAGCGCGGCCTTGACCCGGCCCGGCGCGGACAGCCCGCTCGGGCCGGCCTGCCGGCGCAGCCAGAAGCCGAGCGCCAGCCCGGTCACGCCGAGCACGGCGGCCAGCCCCAACACGATGACGGTGCTGGACAGCGCCGCCACCAGCACGAAGCCGGTGCCGAGCGTGGCGGTGATGCCGCCGAGCGTGCCGATGCCGGACAGCTTGCCCACCACCTGCCCGGTCCGGCGCAGGTCGGCGAGCTGGAGCTTCACCACGAGCGGGGTGATCCCGGCCAGCAGCGCGGCCGGCAGCAGCACGGTCAGCGCGGTCAGCAGGAGCACCGCGCTCGCCGCGCCGCCGCGCAGCGCCTCACCGGCGTACCTGACGATCGGCAGCGTGACCGCGGTGGCGATGCCGGCCAGCACCAGCGCCGGGGCGAGCAGGGTGCGCGGGTCACGCCGGTCGGCCAGCCACCCGCCGAACCACGCCCCGTACGCGATGGCGGCCAGCGCCATGCCGATCACCGAGCTGGTCACCTGGAGGGTCACCCCGACGTACGGGCCGACCAGGCGCAGCGACACGGTCTCCAGCACCAGCACGGCACCGCTGGAGAGGAAGACGAGGAACGCGGCGAGCCCGTTGGGCAGGGCCCGGGGCGGGACCGGGGCGTCGGCCACCGGTCCCGTGACGACGTCTGACGATGTGCTGCTCACCGTGGCGATGCTACGCAGCGCTCGCGGCGGGCCGGGTCAATACATCGAGATGTGAACATGGTTTGTGTGGTCCGCCGCCGGGCTGCCACCGCCGCTGTACGCGCGCCAACCGGTGTTCGGCATCCAGATCTGCCGATACCAGATGACGTACATGATGCCGAGCCGGTTCGCGTTGTTCTTCGCCCAGGCGGCGAGGCTGTCGCCGTACGCCTTGTCGCCGCCGGTGGCGGTCTTGTCCTCGAACCCGCCGCTGGCGGCGGAGAAGTCGCAGGCCCGGCCCTTGGGATGCTCGCCGCCGCCACCGCTGCGGTGACACGAGGCGTAGCGCTTGTAACCGGCCGCCTTGGCCTGCTGGAGCATGTGCAGCGTGCGCGGCGTGATGCAGCCGGACGCGGGCGTCGGGTCGTCCACCGAGCAGGACTCCGACGGCCACGAGCCGTCCGAGCTGCGCGGGGCGGGCTTCGCCGACGAGGAGGTCCCGTTGAAACCGGACCCGGCGCCGGAGCTGACCTTCGCCAGCGCCACCTCGGCGTCCTTCTTCTTGCGGGCCTGCACCGCGACCTGCTTGGCCTGCTCGCGCACCTCGGCGTCGATGGCGAGCTTCGCCTCGGCCGCCTGCGCCTTCGCGTCGGCCAGCTCCCGCAGCCGCTTGCTGTCCCGCTGGGCCATCACGTCCAGCTCGGCCGCGCGCTTGAGGAAGTCGTTCGGGTCGGCGCTGGCCAGCAGCATCGACGTCGCGGTCAGCCGGCCCATCCGGTACGACTGCGCGGCGACCTCACCGGCCTGCGCGCTGAGCCCGACGAGGCGTACCTCGACATCCTTGAGCTGGGCGGCGAGCGCCTTCTGCCGGCGCTTGGAGTTCTCCAGCTTGTTCTGGGCCTCGATGTGGCCCTTCGCCGCCGCCTCCAACGCCGCCCGCAGCTGCTTGCTGCCGCCCTCGTTCGGGGCGTTCGGGCTGGGTACGGCGGCGGCCGGGCCGGCGGCCACGCCGGAGCCGAGCAGCACGGCCACCGCGGCGAGCGCGGCGAGCAGCGACCGCCGGACGCGCCGGCCGGTAGGGCTGGTCCTGGGCACGTGTTGGTCCTTCCGTCGACCGCCGGCCCCCGTACACCGAGCGGCGTCTCCGCCGGCGCCGGACGGCGGCCTGCTGGCGGAGACCGCCGGTCACGATACCGGACCACGCGCGACGCGCCAGGCCGGCGACGGCGTACGGCGTCCGACATCGACGCAGCGTGCCGTGCCCGTCGCACAACGCCGCTCAACCGCCCAGCAGGGCGGCGCTCACCTCGTCCCAGATCTCCGGGCTCGACGCCACGAGCAGTCCCCGGCCGTCGTCGGCCGGGTGGTAGTCGGCGCCGTCGAACCGGCGGGCCACGCCACCGGCCTCGCGCACCAGCAACGTGCCGGGTGTGTGGTCCCACGGCAGGGTGCGCCAGAACAGCACGAACTGCTGCTCGCCGGTGAGCACGTCCAGGTATTCCCGGCCCGCGCAGTGCTGGCCGGGCAGCAGCTCACCGATGCGGCGTCCGCCCTCCTCCACCCGGCGGCGGAAGTCCGGCGGCAGGAACTTCGTCGCCGCGGTGCCGCGCAGCGCGCCCACCCGCGGCTCGGCCGGCGGCGCGCTCAGCGACGCCCCGTCCAGCTCGGTGCCGGCACCGAGCCGGCACGCCGCCATCGTGCCGTCGAGCGGGTCGTACACCCAGGAGGCCACCGGTACGCCGTCGGTGAGCAACGCCGCCATCAGCGCGAACGGCCGGCGACCGGCGGCGAAGTTGGAGGTGCCGTCGACCGGGTCGACGAGCCACACGTCGCCGCTGCCGCGCAGGTGCCGCAGCAGGTCCGGGTCCTCGGCGACGGCCTCCTCGCCGACCACCACCGAGCCGGGACGCAGCCGCCGCAGGCCCTCGGAGATGAGCACCTCGGCCTCGCGGTCGGCGACGGTGACCACCTCGCCCGGCGCCTTCTCGGAGATGTCGGACGCGTCGAGCCGGCGGAACAACGGCACGACGACCTTGGCCGCCGCCTCCTTCAGCAGCGCGCCGACGTCGTCCAGCAGCGGGTCAGCCACGCGGCGGCAGCTTGACCACGCTGACGAAGAACTCGTCGATCTGGCGGACCACCGAGATGAAGCGCTCGAAGTCCACCGGCTTGGTCACGTAGGCGTTGGCGTGCAGCTGGTAGCTGCGCAGGATGTCCTCGTCGGCCTGCGAGGTGGTGAGCACCACGACCGGGATGCGGCGCAGTTCCTCGTCCTTCTTGATCTCCTTGAGCACCTCCCGGCCGTCGCGGCGGGGCAGGTTCAGGTCGAGCAGGATCAGGTCGGGCGTCACCGCGTCCGCGTACCGGCCCTCGCGGCGCAGGTAGGCGAGCGCCTCGGCGCCGTCGGAGACGACGGTGAGGCGGTTGCGGAGCTTGTGCTCCTCGAACGCCTCCTGGGTCATCAGCACGTCGCCGGGGTCGTCCTCGACGAGCAGGACCTCGATCGGGCTCTTGCCGTCCGCGGGCGCGGTCATGCCACCGTCTCCTTCATGCCACCGTTTGTACCGTGTCGGTCCGCCTCCGCGGGCGGCTCTTCGCGTGCCTCGCCGTCCGGCTGCCGCCCGCCGTCCGCCGGGTCACCGTCGGCGCCCTCGGCGGCCGGCTCCGCGGCGTCCGTCGTGTCCTCGTCCGCCGCTGCCTCCGCCGCCTTGGCGGCCTCGATGTCGGCCTCCAGCGCGGGCAGCGTGAACCGGATGGTGGTGCCCTCGTCGGCGTCGGTGTCCACCCAGACCCGGCCGCCGTGATATTCCACGATCTTCTTGACGATGGCCAGTCCGATGCCGGTGCCCGGGTACGCGTCCTTGGAGTGCAGCCGCTGGAAGATCACGAAGATCTTGTCGGCGAACTCCGGCTCGATCCCGATGCCGTTGTCCCGGCAGCTGATCTCCCACTCGCCGTCCACCAGCCGCGCCGACACGTGCACCTTCGGCGGCACGTCGGGCCGGCGGAACTTCACCGAGTTGCTGACCAGGTTGACCAGCAGGTTCGTCAGCAGCGGTTCCTCGCCGCGGATGGTGGGCATCTCGCCCCAGGTCAGGTCCGCGTCGGCGTACTGCAGCGCCGCCTCGGTCTGCCCCGCCACGTCGCCCATCACCTTGTTCAGGTCGACCTCGGTGAAACCGGTGGTCAGCCGGCCGATCCGGGAGAACGCCAGCAGGTCGTTGATCAGCCGCTGCATGCGCTGCGCGCCGTCCACCGCGAACGCGATGTACTGGTCGGCCCGCTCGTCGAGCTGCCCGGCGTAGCGCCGCTGCAGCAGCTGGCAGAAGCTCGCCACCTTGCGCAGCGGCTCCTGGAGGTCGTGCGAGGCCACGTACGCGAACTGCTCCAGGTCACGGTTGGAGCGGGTCAGCTCCTCGGCCTGCTTCTGCAACTGGCCGTTCACCCACTCGATGCGCTCCCGCGCCTCGCGTACCTCGTCCAGCTCGCGGGCGATCTTCATCCGCATCTGGTCGATGTCGTCGGCGAGCCGGCGGAACTCCGGCGGGCCGGACCCCTCGATGCGGTGCCGGTAGTCGCCGTCGGCCACCTCGCGCACCTGGCCGACCAGGTCGGCCAGCGGGCGGATCAGGATCCGGTCCAGCGAGACCAGCATGACCACGCCGGCCGTCGTCACCACCAGCGCGGCGATGATCAGCAGCACGACCAGCGTGTTGCTCGTCGAGTTGACGCGCTCGGCGGTCTCCTGCCGGACGGTGAGGATCTCTTCCTGGAGCGTGTTCACCGACGTACGGATGCCGTCGAACTGCTGCCGCGTCGCGTCGGTGATCAGCGCCTGTCCGGCCGCGGGGCCGGCGCGTTCGACTGTGGTGATCACCGGCTCGGCCACCTGGGCCCGCCACTGCGCGGTCTCCTGCTCCACCAGTTCCAGCGACCGGCGCACGTCCGGGTAGTCGGCCGACAGGTTCCGGATCGAGGTGACCAGACTCTGCTCGCGCTGCACGCCCTCCCGGTAGGGCTCCAGGTCGCTGCGGTCGCCGTTCACCGCGTACCCGCGAACCGAGGTCTCCTGGTCGAGCAGCACGCTCATCAGCTCCTGCGCCTGCACGCGCAGCGGGCCGGTCTTGAGCAGCACCGCATCGATGTTCTGCCGGTTCTTCGCCGCGACCGCCGCCTCCGCGGCGGCCAGCCCGAGCAGCAGCACCACCACCACGCCGAGGAGCGCGACCACCCGCCGTCGCAGGGTCCACCCCTGCTGGTACGCCTTCACAGGTTCCTCCCCGTAGCCCTTCAACGACCACTACCGCGGGTCACCAGCAACATCGCCACGTCGTCGGCGAGCGGGCCGCCGTTTATCTGCTCGGCCCGCCCGACCAGCCAGGCGGGCAGCTCGGCCAGCGGCACCGCCCGGTTCGCCGGGTCGGCGAGCAGCCCGGTCAGACCCGGTACGTCGAGCCGTTCGTCACCGCCGTCCACCCGGCCCTCGATCAGGCCGTCGGTGTACATCAGCAGGGACCAGTCGTCGGTGTCGAACTCCAGGTCGAAGGCGACCGGGCGGCGCGGGCGTACGCCCAGCAGCAACCCGCCCTTGGCCGGTACCGGCGCGACCTTCCCGCCGCTGAGCAGCAGCGGCGGCGGATGACCGGCGAGCCGTACGGTGGCCCGTGCCGACGCCAGGTCGAGCCGGGTGGTGGCCACCGTCGCGAAGATCTCCTGGAGGCGGCGCTCGCTCATCAGGACCTGCTCCAGCGCGGGCAGCACCTCGTCGTCCGGCACCCCGGCCAGCACCAGGGCCCGCCAGGCCACGCGCAGTTCGACGCCGAGCGCGGCCTCGTCCACGCCGTGCCCGCAGACGTCGCCGACGATCAGGTCGATCCGGTCCGGCCGGGTCTGCACCACGTCGTAGAAGTCGCCGCCGATCAGCGCGGCGTGCCGGCCGGGCCGGTAGAACGTGTGCACCGACACCTCGTCGGTGGTCATCAGCGGCTGCGGCAGCAGGCCGCGTTCCAGGCGGGCGGACTCGGCCTGGCGCAGCTCCACCTCACGCAGCCGGCGGGCGTTCTCGTCGGCCCGCTTGCGCTCGACGGCGTACCGCAGCGCCCGGGTCAGCAGGACCCCGTCGACCTGGCCCTTGACCAGGTAGTCCTGCGCTCCCTCGGCGACCGCGACGATGCCCAGGTGCTCGTCCGAGCGGCCGGTCAGCACGCAGACCGCCGCGCCGCTGGCCATCTCCAGCACCCGGCGCAGCCCGTCCAGGCCCTGCGCGTCCGGCAGGCCCAGGTCGAGCAGGACGCAGTCCACGCCCATCACCCGCTGCCGGGCCTCGCTGAGGCTGGTGGCGACCAGCAGGTCGATCATCGAGTTGGTCTCGGCGAGAAGCTCACCGACCAGGAAGGCGTCGCCTTCGTCGTCCTCGACCAGCAGCACCCGCAGCCGCTCGCCCGGCGGTACGCCGCCGTGCAGCCCCGCCCCGGCCGACGGCACGCGGACGGCACCCGACGCGCCGGCCGGCCGCACCGGTCGGGTCACCGCCGCGAGACGCGGGAGTTCGCTGGTGATGTCGGACTCCTTCCGAATGCCCTGCTGATCCTGGCTGACACAACGGTCCCACCCCGACAGCGGCACGGTCGACCCACGATGTTACGCCGGGAGCGCTGTCCCGCCCGCAGCGCACCGACCGAGGACTGCCGCCGCGGCCCTCGGGGGTGCAGGATGATCCCCACCCCGTAGATCCACCCCGAGGAGTCCCTGTGGGCGCACCCCCCACCCGCCCCGCCGACCGCGCGTTCAGCAGGCCCCGCCGCCGGCCGATCGCCGCCCTGGCCGCGCTCGTCGCGCTGCTCGCCGTCGGGGCGGGCGTCCTGGTCGGCCTCTCCACCCCGGCGCCACGTCCGGCGGACGCGCCCGCCGGCGACTTCAGCGCCGCCCGGGCGTTCCGGAACGTCGAGGTGATCGCGGCCGAGCCGCACGTGGCGGGCAGCGCCGCAAACGACCGGGTACGCGAGCACCTGGTGGCGACGCTGCGCGGGCTGGGCCTGGAGACCGAGGTGCAGGACACGGTCGCGCCCGAGGCCGGGCAGCTGTCCGGCGCGGCGGGCGGGGCGACGCTGGCCCGGGTCCGCAACGTGGTGGCCCGGCTCCCCGGCACCGACCCGACCGGGAAGGTGTTCCTGGTCTCGCACTACGACTCGGTGCAGACCGGGCCGGGCGGCAACGACGACGCCGCCGGCACCGCCGCGATCCTGGAGGTGGCCCGGGCGCTGACCACCGGTCCGCGCCCCCGCAACGACATCGTCTTCGTGCTCACCGACGCGGAGGAGGCGTGCCTGTGCGGGGCCGCCGGGTTCGCCGGCGATCATCCGCTCGCCCGCGACGGCGGGGTGGTGCTCAACCTGGAGGCGCGTGGCTCCACCGGCCCGGTGATCATGTTCGAGACGTCCCGGGACAACGCGAAGCTGGTCGAGATCTTCGGCAGGGCCGCGCCGCACCCGGTGGGCACCTCGTTCGCGGTGGAGATCTACCGGGCGCTGCCGAACGACACCGACTTCACCGCGTTCCTCGACCGGAAGTTCGTCGGGCTCAACTCCGCGTACATCGACGGCGGCGCGATCTACCACACCCCGCTGGACGTGCCGGCCCGGATGGACCGGGGCAGCCTCCAGATGCACGGTGACAACGCGCTCGGCCTGGCCCGCGAGTTCGGCCGTACCGACCTGGGCGACCTGCGCGCCGGCCACGACGACACCTACTTCCCGGTGCTCGGCGGCCTGATCAGCTACCCCGGCTGGCTGACAGTGCCGCTGGCAGTGATCGCGCTGCTCGCCGTCGGCGCGCTCGGCTGGCTCCTGCGCCGCCGGGGCCGGGCCACCGTCGGCACGCTCGCCGCCGGCTTCGGCCTGACCCTGGTGCCGGTCGTCGTGGCACCGCTCGGCGCGTGGCTGCTCTGGGTCGCGATCACCACGATCCGACCCGGGTACGCCGAGCTGCTCGACCCGTACCGTCCGGTCTGGTACCGGCTCGCCGTGGTGGCGCTCGCCGCCGCGGTGCTGTTCTGCTGGTACGCGCTGCTGCGCCGCCGCGTCGGCCCGGCCGCGCTGGCGTTCGGCGGGCTGGCCTGGCTGGCCGTCTTCGGTGTGCTGCTCGCCGTGGCGGTGCCCGGCGGGGCGTACCTGACGACAGTGCCGGCGCTGGCCGGCGCGCTCGCCGGTTTCGCCGCGCTCGCCACCCGCCGCGACGGACCGTGGCCGGTGGTCGCGGTGACGCTCGCCGCTGCGGTGGCAGTGGTGATCCTGCTGCCTCCGGTGGTGCTGCTGTTCCCGGCGCTCGGCATGGGCATGGGCGCGGTAGCCGCGCTCGTCGCGGTGCTGCTCGGCCTCGCCGTACTCCCGGTGGTGGACCTGCTGCACCCACGGGCCGGCGGCCAGCGCGGCCTGCTCGCGCTGCGCGCACGCCGGCTCGGCGCGCTGCCC
>NZ_JBXUOV010000163.1:0-13159 GCF_057196585.1 Micromonospora sp. ATLC20 | reverse complement strand
ACAACTCACCGGCCACACCCACCGGCACCGGATTCAGACCCTCGTCCACCACATAGACCACCGTGTTACCCAACGGCCGCCCGATAGGGACCGGGCTGGTGCCGTCGTAGCCGGCGGGCACCTCGTACCAGGTGGCCGCGACGGTGGACTCCACCGGGCCGTAACAGTTGACGAGGCGCAGGTGCGGTGCGTGCCGCAGCGCCTTGGCGATGTGGAACGGGGATGCGACGTCGCCGCCGGTGATCACCTGGCGGACGCTGCGCAGCTCGTCGGGGAATGCGTCCACGAATGCGTTGAGCAGGCTCGGGGGCATGCACAGGGTGGTGACACCGTGCTCACGGACCAGGCCGGCGAGCACCTCGGCGTCGGTGGGCTGGTTCGGGTACAGCACGGACGTGCCCCCGTGCAGCAGTACCGACCAGAGTTCGGCCGACAGACCGTCCCAGGACATCGAGAGGCACTGCGGAACGACCTCGTCCGGCCCGGAGATCATGAGCCCGGAGGAGAAGAACGTACGCACGGTCGCGCGGTGCGGGGCGGCGACACCCTTCGGCATGCCGGTCGAGCCGGAGGTGTACATGATGTAGGCGAGGTCGTCCGGTGTGGTCAGGTTCGCCGGAGTCGTCTCCGGATGCTCCGCCAGGGTGTCCCAGCCGGTGTCCAGGAGGATCACGGTACTGGCCGCCTCGTCGCCGAACACACCGGCGAGCTCCTCCTCGGTCAGCAGCACGGGCGCCGCGGTGTCGGCGAGCATGAAGGTCAACCGGTCTGCGGGGTAGGCGGGGTCCAGCGGGACATAGACGCCTCCGGCCTTGAGGATGCCGAGCATCCCGGCGACCATCCGCCAGCCCCGCCGCACGCAGAGCCCGACCGGCACGTCGGGTCCGACGCCGAGGCCGCGCAGCGCGTGGGCGATCCGGTTGGCGCGCCGGTCCAGCTCCTCATAGCTGATCCGGTCCTGGCCCGCGATCACGGCCACGGCGTCCGGCCGGATGCGTACCTGCTCCTCGAACAGTTCGTGCACGCACTTGTCGGAGGGGTATTCGGCGTCGGTGTCGTTGAACTCGGTCAGGACTCGGTGCTCCTCCGCCGCGGAGAGCATCGGCAGCGCCGAGACGGTCTGCGTGGGATCGTCGAGAACGGCGTCCAGCAGCCGGAACAGCATGCCGGCGAGGCGGCGGACGGTTTCCGCCTCGAACAGGTCGCTGTTGTAGCCCAGCCAGACCGTCAGGTCGTTGCCGCGCTCCACGAACTCCACCGTGAGATCGAACATCGACGAGCGACGGGGCACGTCGTAGCCGGTCACCGAGAGCTCGCCGCCGACATGCGCCTCCTCCACCAGCGCCCGGTGAAGCACCACGAGCACCTGCGCAAGCGGATACCGGCTGGGGTCGCGCACCGGGGCGACCTCGTCGACGACACGCTCGAACGGCACCTGCTGATGGACGAAGGCCTCGAGCACCGTCTCCTTGACACCGTTCAGGAGCTGCTCGAACGGAGCGGACCCGTCCACCTGCGAGCGCAGCACCACCGTGTTGACGAAGGAGCCGACGATGTGCTCAGTCTCGGCCCGGTCGCGCCCCGCGACGACGGTGGCGAACGCGACGTCCGACGACCCGGACAGGCGTGCCAGGAGCACGTCCACCACGGCCGTCAGCGACATGAACAACGTGCTGCCGTGCCGGTGGGAGAGCTCGCGCAGGCGGGCCACCTTCTGGGCGGGAATGTGGAACCGCTCGGCGCCGCCGGCCCACGTACGCACCCGGGGCCGCGGCCGGTCGGTCGGCAGTTCGAGTGGGTTGACGCCGTCCAGCGTCCGGCGCCAGTGGGCGAGGGAGTCGGCGAGCGCGTCGTCGGTGAGGTGCTCCCGCTGCCAGACCGCGAAGTCGGCGTACTGGAGCGTCACCGGCGGCAGGGCGGGCTCGGAACCGTGCAGCTCGGCCTCGTAGAACTCGATCAGCTCGCGGATCAGGACGCCTACCGACCACCGATCGAGCACGATGTGATGCACGGTCAGCAGCAGCATGTGCTCGTCGTCGGCCGTGCGGAACAGGCTCGGCCGGACCAGTGGCCCGACGGCCAGATCGAACGGACGGGTCAGGTCCGCCGCGGCCCGGGCGTCCAGCTCGGCCTCGGGGTCGGGCTCGGAGCGCAGATCCGCCACGGTGACCTGCGGTGTCCGCGGCGGGTGGACAATCTGCACCGGCTGGTCGTCGGCCATCTCGAACGTGGTGCGCAGCGCCTCGTGCCGCTCCACCACGCCGGCCAGTGCCCGCAGCAGGGCTGCCTCGTCCAGCTCACCGGTGAGACGCAGGCCGGTGCCGAGGTTGTACTCGTAGCTCTCCGGCGCGAACTCGGCCATGAACCACAGCGCCTGCTGGGCGTACGAGACGGGCAGGGCACCGGTCCGCTCGGCCGGGCGTACCGCATCGGTGTCCTCGCCGGGCGACGCGGCCCGGCCGGATGGTTCCTGCTCGGCGACGAGTTCGGCCATCGCGGCGGCCGTCGGCCGGTCGAACATCGCCCGCGGTGAGAGGTCCACCGCCAGGTCCTCACGGATCCGCGCCAGCACCTGGATGGTGAGCAGCGAGTCGCCGCCCATCTGAAAGAAGTCGTCCTCGGCGCCGACCTCGGGCAACCCGAGTACCTCGCCGTAGATGCCAACGAGCAGCTTCTCGATCGGCGTCGCGGCGGCAACGAACCCGTCGTCACCCTCGGGCCGCACCGGCACGTCGGGCAGCGCGCGCCGGTCCACCTTGCCGTTCGGCGTCAGCGGCAACCGGTCGACCACGACGAAGGCGGCGGGGACCAGGTAGTCCGGCAGCCGGCGCCGGAGGTCGTCGCGCAGCCGCACGGCGGTGACCGGTTCCCCGGCCGGCACCACGTAGGCGACCAGGCGGGGCTTGCCGGGTGCCGTCTCCCGCACCACGACGGCGGCGTGCGCCAGGCCGGGGTGCGCGGTCAGCGCCGCCTCGACCTCACCGGGCTCGACCCGGAATCCGTTGATCTTCACCTGGTCGTCGGCGCGACCGACAAAGTCGAGCTGGCCGTCGGGTCCTCGCCGCACCAGATCCCCGGAGCGGTACATCCGGTCGCCCGGCGAGCCGAAGGGGTCTGGCAGGAACACCGCGTCGGTGATCTCACGCCGGTTCAGGTATCCGTCGGCGAGGCCGAGCCCTGCGATGTACAGCTCTCCGGTGGCGCCGTCCTCGACCGGCGTCAGCTCCGGATCCAGGACGTACACGCGGGTACCGATGATCGGAAGGCCGATCGGTGCGGCGTCGCCGTCCGGGCTCAGCGGCCGGCTCATCGTGGCGCAGACGGTCGACTCGGTCGGCCCGTACGCGTTCACCATCGTGCGGCCGCCAGCCCAACGCCTGACCAGGTCCGGCGCGCAGGCCTCCCCCGCCACGACCAGCACCGACACCGAGGGCAGCGCGTCCGGCGGCAGCACCGCCAGGGCGGACGGCGGTAGCGTCACATGGGTGACGCCGTGCTCGGCGATCAGATCGGCCAGCGCCGGACCGGGCAGCAGCCGGTCGGCCGGGGCACACACCAGTGTCCCGCCGGTCAGCAGCGCCATGCACACCTCCCAGACGGAGGCGTCGAAGCTGGGCGAGGCGAACTGGAGGACCCGGCTCCCCGGGCCGGCCGCCAGCCGTCGCCGATGCGACTCCACCAGGCTGGGGATGCCGGTGTGCGGGACGACCACACCCTTGGGGACGCCGGTGGAGCCGGAGGTGTAGATGACGTAGGCCGGTGCCTGCGCGTCGCGCAGCACGTCCGGCGCGGTCTTGGGCCGCCGGCCGAGGTCGTCCACGGTCCGGGGCCCGTCGAGCACGGTCACCGGGATGATGCCGGGCAGGGACACCTCGACGGTGGCCGTGGTGAGCACCCGCACCGGGCCGGCGTCGCGCAGCATGAAGGTGATCCGCTCGGCGGGGTAGAGCGGGTCGACCGGCAGAAACGTCGCACCGGCCTTCGCCACTGCCACCTGCGCGACGATCGCCTCGACCGAGCGCGGCAACGCCAGTGCGACGATGTCACGCGGCCGAACGCCCTCCTCCACCAGCAGGTGCGCGAGCTCGTTCGCGCGCCGGTCGAGCTCCGCGTACGTAAGCCGGACGTCCTCGAACCGGAGGGCTCCGGCGTTCGGCTGGGCGCTGACCTGCTGCTCGAACAGGTCAGCGAGGCAAGCGCCCTGACCCGGGACGGAAGCTGCCTTGTTCACCGGGTACTCGGCTTCCACGTGACCCTCCAGGTATCGATGTCGTCGGTGAGCGTGTTCAGGACCGACGCGTCGGGCAGACGACAGCGTCGCGCGACGGGTGGGCCGGTGCCACGGCCTTTCAACCTCGGGGGAAATGCGGTCCGCACGGCCGGTGGCCGGGTACGGCGGTCAGCCGACCGGGGCCCGCGGTGTGACGGTCACGCGCAGACTGCGACGGCCCTGCACCAGATTCGACCGCAGCGCGACGGGCGGCGTCGGGATGACCACTGCGTCGGCGAGTTCCGCCAGCGCCTCCAGGAGCAGGCGGATCTCCAGCCGAGCCAGTGCGGCGCCGAGGCACACGTGTGGCCCGTAGCCGAAGCCGAGGTGCTTGTTCGGCTGCCGATCCGGGCGGAACACGTCCGCCTGAGGAAAGACGCGCTCGTCCCGGTTCGCGGCGGCCAGCCATGCGACCACGGCAGAGCCCTCCGCGATCTCCTGCCCGCCGATGGTCACCGGCTCGGTGGCGACGCGCAGGACGTGCATGGCGGGCGACGTCCAGCGCAGCACCTCCTCGATGAGCGGATGCACGGCCTCGGGGCGGTCCCGGACCAGGGTGAGCAGCTCCGGGCGCTCGCTGAGGATCTCGAAACAGCCGGCGATCGCGTGCCGGGTCGTCTCGTTGCCGCCGATGAGCACGTTGTCGCAGTTGATGACGACGTCGGAGGCGTTCAGCCCCGGGTCACGCAGCATGCCGCTGATCAGGTCCTGCCCCGGCCGGCGGCGCCGCCGCGCGATCAGGTCGTCGAAGTAGTACAGGATCTCGGTGTGGGCCTGGGAGGGCGTCATCTTGTCGAACGTCTCGTCGGCCCCCCCGAAGGCGTGATTGGTCAGCTCGATCAGCCGGTCGCGTTCGCCCACCGGGATGTCCAGCACCTCGCACACCACCGCCGCAGGGATGCGGGGCGCCAGGCCGGTGGCGACGTCGTGCACCTCACCGTCGCAGAGGGCTTCGACATGGGTACGGATCTCGCGGCGGACCGCGTCCTCCATCGACACGGCGCGCATACGCGACAGGAAGGGCCCGACGAGCTTGCGCAGCCGGGCGTGCCGGGCACCGTCGCTGACCACCAGCATCCGCCCGCCGGACCGGTCGCGGTGGTCAGCGTCGAAGCCGATCATCATGCCGTACTCGGAGGTGAACGGTGCGGAGTGGGCGAAGAGGGAGCGGCAGTGCTCGTGGGAGAAGACCGACCAGAAACCGCCGGGTGACGTCCCCGGTTCGCTCCACAGGACGGCATCCGCCTCGGTGTGTTCGCGCCACCGCTTGTAGCGCTCGGCACTCAGGTATAGGTCGGCGTCACCCAGATCCATTGCCGCGTCCTCCCGGCGTCCGCGTGACGATCACCATCCCGTCGCCAGCAATTCGGCACGGATCGCCGCGCCCGCCTGCGTGGTGGTCAACGTGCCACCGAGGTCCGTGGTGCATCTTCCGGCCGCCACCGTGCGCTTGACCGCGTCGCGCAGGGCCCGGGCCTCACCGCTGTGGCCACGCCGGTCCAGCAGCAACGCGGCGCTCTCCAGTGCTCCGATCGGGTTGGCGATGCCCTTGCCGGCGATGTCGGGTGCCGAGCCGTGCACCGGTTCGAACAGGGCGAAGCCCGTCTCCGGATTCAGGTTCACCGACGCCGCGCTCCCGATGCCACCGGCGAGCTGGGCGGTGAGGTCGCTAAGGATGTCCCCGTACGAGTTGTTCGTGACGACGACGTCGAATCGGGTCGGGTCGGCGACCAGGTTCATGGCCGCGGCGTCCACGTACAGATGCGAGGTCTCGATGTCGGGATGGCGGGCGACGGCCTCATGCCAGCAGCGCTGCCATAGCCGGCCGCCGTGCCGGACCGCGTTCGACTTGTCCACCATGCACACCGACCGGCGAGCGATGGAGAAGGCGTAGTCGAGGATGCGGCTGACCCCGAGATAGGTGTTGACCTCCTCGTCCATCGCGACCTCGTCCTTCGTGCCGGCGCGCAGCACGCCTCCCACACCGAGGTAGAGACCCTCGGTGTTCTCCCGCACGACGACCAGGTCGATGGGCCGCCGGGCCGGGTCGCGCAGCGGGCTCACCCGGTCGTGCAGCAGTGCGGCGGGGCGGTGGTTGACGTACAGGTCGAATTCGAAGCGCAGCCGCAGCAGGATGTCGCGGGCGTAGCCGGTGGACGAGACGCGCGCGTCTCCCACCGCCCCGAACAGCACCGCGCCGGCCCGGCGCACCCGCTCCAGGTCGTCCTCGGACATGGCGACACCCGTCTCGAGGTAGGTGTCGGCGTTGATGTGGTCGAGGACGTCGAAAGTGAGGTCCAGGCCGAGGGCCGCGACGGTCTCGGTCGCCTCCCGGGCGACCTCCGGTCCGACGCCGTCGCCCGGAATCACCGCGATGGTGCTCATCATGCTCTCCTGGTGGCCGGTGCCGTCGCGCCGCCGAGGCGGGCGGCCAACTCGTCGATGACGCTGTCCGGGCGGTTGAACGCGACGCGGACGAGGTATTTGCCGCCCCCGTTGGGGAAGAAGAACGTCCCGGGTACGAACAGGACGCGCGCCCGGGCCAGCAGATCCAGCACGAACGCCTCGGAGTCGGTGTCGCTGACGTCCCGGATGTCGGCCAACGCGTAGCAGCCGCCCTGCGGTGCAACGCAGCGCAGGCCGTAGCCGCGCAGCGCCTCGACCACCCGGTCCCGGCGGTCCTGCAGACCGGGCCGGGGATCCCACGCCGTGCCGTCGAGAAGGTGCGCACCGGCCAGCCCGGCCTGCAACGGGTGCGCCGCGCCGCCGCTGGTGACGATGTGCACCCGGCGCAGCACCTCGGTGCGCTCCGCGTCGGCGAGCAGGAACCCCATCCGCCAGCCGCTGATGGCGTGGCTCTTCGACAGGCTGCCGAGGACGACGGTGCGGTGCCCGGCACCGGGTACGTCGCGCGGGGAGAGGTGGGTCCGGCCGTCGAAGACGTACGAGGAATAGACCTCGTCCGAGATGATCGTCGCGTCCCAGCGTTCGCAGAGCGCGCCGATCTCCCGGATATCGTCCGCGGTGAGCAGGCGGCCCGTCGGATTGTTCGGCGTGTTGACGATGACGGCGCGGGTCCGGGGGCCGAACGCGGCGGCCAGTTCCTCGGAGTCGTAGCGCCAGCCGTCGCCACGCAGCGGAACGAACCTGGCCTGCGCGCCGGCGACCGTGATGGCGGTCAGGAAGTTCTCGTAGCAGGGCTCTAGGACGACGACCTCGTCACCGGGGTCCACGGTCGCCAGCAGTGCGACGCACAACGCCTCGGTGGCCCCGGAGGTGACGGTGAGATCGGTCAGTGGGTCGACGCCCCGCCCGAGTCGTCCGGCCAGTGCGGTACGCAGACCCAGGTCGCCGTCCGGCGGGGCGTACTGGTTGGCGCCGCCGCGCAGGGCCGCGCACGCCGCCTCGACGACCTCGGCCGGCGGATCCGGCCAGGCCGGTGTCCCCACCGCGAAATCCAGAGTGTCCGCGGGCACCCCGGCGCCCAGCAGCTTGGTGAGCCCGCCTACGGAGAGCCGGCGTGCCCGTCCGGCGAACCGGTGCCGGCCCGCCTTCGGCTCCTCGTCCAGTTGTGTCATCTTTCGAGAACCCCTCCCACCGACGTGGCGGCCCGATCGTGGCCGTCCCGGGCGGGGCCGATCCATGTCTTTCAGCCGAGAACGAACGCGCCAGGTGAGCTGGGGTCACCGATCCGGAAGCGGGTGGCGTCCGGCGTGTGAACGGACGGGTTGGCAGCCGTTCATAAAGATCACCTACCGCTTCGCCGGCGGTTGCCCGGCCTTACCGGCCGACATGACCCAAAGGCGGCGACCACTGGCTCCGACTTCATCGACTCCAATCTTGTCCAAGCAGGACGGTGTTGACACCCCGGATACCCGTAGGCAAAAATTCTCGATGCTCGGCCGGCGCCACCCGGCGTCCGGTCCGCAATTGTCTCGCCACCACCGCTGACTTGCGACAAACGCTGAGTCCGGCGCTGAGCCGGAGACAACCGCGGAACGGAGGGAAACCGCCCACATCGATGCGAATGGGCCCTCCTGATACGACGTGACATCTGCAAACGCAGACCGCACCACCACGGCTACCTGAAGGAACTTTCGACGCAGACACCAAATTGAATAGCAACCGTAACAAATGACTGACACCACGGGGGAACGTTGTGTTGAGAATTCACTTCACGGTTACTGACCTGACTCGAATAAGAGTGATGAACTCGCTGGGAGTCCTCGCGGAGACGATATTCGCGCTGGACTCCCTGGACGATTCCGGAAATGGCGTCTTCCGTCGATGGCGACAGCGGGTTCGCAACGAACTCGAACGCCAGGGCAGCCCCATCCGCATCCTGCCCCCGCCGCTGCGGCCGCTGTCGAGTCTCCTCTGGCTCATCGACCGGGGGCCGCAGCGGGGCCTGGACGAGCTGTCTGAGATGGGATGCAACCCGCAACGCATCTCCGCCGCGGTGCAGAACTTCTCCCGCGTGGCGATCAAGCCCTACTGGGAGCGCATGTCCGCCTACCGTGAGATCGAACGCGAAGCCCGCGGCCGGATGGTGCTGACTGGGGGCACCGAGTCGATCCTGGCCAACCTGGGCGCACGCACCAGATGGCAGGCCCCGGTACTGGAGATTTCCCGCGCGGAGAGCCGGGACGTCCACCTCGACGGACGTGGACTGCTGCTCGCCCCGGCGGTCTTCCTCTCCGACCAGGCGGTGTTCATCGAGTCCCACCGAGTCTCGGGACGCCCGGCGGTGCTGTTCCCGGCGCTACCGGACCAGGCGATGGCGTCGACGCTGTGGAAGGAACCGGTCAACAGCACCGCCGGCCTTGCCGCCCTGATGGGCCACACCAGGGCGGCGGTGCTGCGCGAGCTCACGAACAGCGCCAGCACGGGAGAACTGGCCGAGCGGCTGGGCATCTCCCCCGCGGGCGCGAGTCAGCACGCGACGGTGCTGCGCAAGGCCGGTCTGATCACGACCCAGCGCCAGCGCAACACGGTGCTGCACGTCCCGACCCGGCTGGGCATGGCACTGCTGGCCGGTCAGGACGGGCAGTCGCTCGGACTGGAATGAGCACGGCGGCATGCGCGAGGAACCCCGGGGCGGCGTCGACGATCCGGGCGGGCAGGCGTCCGGAAATCACGCCGAGAAGAGCCGACAATCCGCAGCTCACCCGCACGGCATATGCGATTCGGCGAACGGATTCCCAAGCAGTGGACGTCCGGTGCTCGACTGCCGCTGCGGCCCGACGGTTGCGGCACTCCGGGAGAAAGACGTCCGGCGGCCGGCCGGGCGGTGGGGGAAGACCGCCCGACGACCACCCTTCCTCCCATAAACCGGGAGAGTCATCACGTCGCACCGGCAATCGCGTCACACTGCAAAGGCAAGGTGGGCCGGCAGTGACATTCCCGATCGGGACCGCACCCCTTCGAGAAGGCGCGCCGGTTCGCCGCTTCGCACGCCGCCTGAACCCGCCGGCGGACATCATTTCGCCGCCTGCGTCGAAGTATTTCCGACAGCGACGTCATCGCATTTCTTCTGCGCGAGACGGGCGGCCGCGCGGGACCGGTGCGGCCGAGTCGAGCGGCCCGGCCACACCCGCCCGCAAATTGCTTGTCAGCCCTTCAGGAGCTGACGCGCCATGACGATGCGCTGCACCTGGTTGGTGCCCTCGTAGATCTGGGTGATCTTGGCGTCCCGCATCATCCGCTCGACCGGGTAGTCGCGGGTGTAGCCGTAGCCGCCGAGCAGCTGGACCGCGTCCGTGGTGATCTCCATGGCGGCGTCGGACGCGAAGCACTTGGCGGCCGCGCCGAAGTAGGTCAGGTCCGCGTCGCCGCGCTCGGACTTGCCGGCGGCGGCGTACGTGAGCTGCCGCGCCGCCTCCAGCTTCATGCCCATGTCGGCGAGCATGAACTGGATGCCCTGGAAGTCGGCGACCGGCTTGCCGAACTGCTTGCGCTCCTGGACGTAGCCCTTGGCGTAGTCCAGCGCGCCCTGGGCGATGCCGACCGCCTGCGCGGCGATGGTGACCCGGGTGTGGTCCAGCGTCTTCATCGCGGTGGCGAAGCCGGTGCCCTCGGCGCCGATCATGCGATCGGCGGGGATCCGGACGTTGTCGAAGTAGACCTCGCGGGTGGGCGAGCCCTTGATGCCGAGCTTCTTCTCCGGGGCGCCGAAGCTGACGCCCGGGTCGGACTTCTCCACCACGAACGCGGAGATGCCCCGGGACCGGGCTGTGGGATCGGTCACGGCGAACACGGTGTAGTACTCGGACACGCCCGCGTTGGTGATCCACCGCTTCACGCCGTTCAGCACCCAGTGGTCTCCGTCACGTACCGCCTTCGTCGTCATCGAGGCGGCGTCGCTGCCCGCCTCGGGCTCGGAGAGGCAGTAGGAGAACATGCCCTCCCCGGCCGCGACCGGGGTGAGGTACTTGCGCTTCAGCTCCTCGGAGCCGGCCAGCAGCAGCGGCATGGTGCCCAGCTTGTTCACCGCCGGGATCAGCGAGGACGACGCGCAGGCCCGGGCCACCTCCTCGATCACGATGGCCGTGGCCAGGGCATCAGCGCCGGCGCCGCCGTACTCGACCGGGATGTGCGGGGCGTGGAAGTCGGCGGCGCGCAGGGCCTCGTACGACGCCTTGGGGAACTCACCTGTCTCATCCGCCTCGGCGGCGTGCGGAGCCACCTTGGCCGCACAGACCTCACGGACCGCCTCCCGGATCGCCTCGTGCTCCTCCGGCAACCGGTAGACGTCGAACGACTGCTCTGCGGCCATGTCGGCCCTCCCCTTTCACCGCTATCATGCGCAGTCTGTGCCGCCCAGGGGCCGACGACTGCCGCAAACTGAAGGATAGCCACCGGCCCCGGCCGAACCTTACCGGCGGGTAGGCTCGCGCCCGAGCCTCGCCCGCCCGACCCCATTACCCTCACAGCAGACATCCAGTTCCCTCGGTGCCCGGCCTCGGCGCCCCAGCAGAATGCGACGCGTGGAAGCGCCGCCAGTGCGAGCGGAGAAGACAGGCGTGACGATTCCGTACCCGAACACCCAGCCGATGCCCGCCATCGCCGCGGTGACCCCGCCGTCCGGCGCCGCCCGCCCGCGGGTGACCTTCCTCGGCACCGGCTACCTCGGTGCGACCTACGCCATCTGCTATGCGGAGCTGGGCTACGAGGTGCTCGGCTTCGACGTGGACGCCGACAAGATCGCCAAGCTGAACGCCGGCGAGGTGCCGATCCACGAGCCGGGCCTCGACGAGCTGCTGCGGCGCAACCTCGCCGCCGGCCGGCTGCGGTTCAGCACCGACATCCAGGAGACCGCCAACTTCGGCGACGTCCACTTCATCTGCGTCGGCACCCCGCAGCGGGCCGACGGGATGGGCGCCGACCTGTCGTACGTCGAGGCGTCCGTGACCAGCCTCGCCCAGCACCTGACCCGCAAGGCGCTGATCGTCGGCAAGTCCACCGTGCCGGTGGGCACCGCCGAGTGGGTGGAGCAGCTCGTCGGCAAGCACACCCCGGCCGACCTCGGCGTCGAGGTGGCGTGGAGCCCCGAGTTCCTCCAGGAGGGCTTCGCCGTCGACGACGTGCTGCGTCCGAACCGGATCGTGGTCGGCGTCAAGAGCGAGTGGGCCAACGGCATGCTGTTCGCCGCCCACAAGGGCGTCTTCGACCTGGCCGCCACCGAGGACCGCGAGGTGCCGCTGGTGGTCACCGACTTCGCGACCGCCGAGCTGGTCAAGGTCGCCGCGAACGCGTTCCTCGCCACCAAGATCTCCTTCATCAACGCGATGGCCGAGGTCTGCGAGGCGGCCGGCGGCGACGTCACCCAGCTCGCCCGCTCGATCGGCTACGACCCGCGCATCGGCAACCGGTTCCTCCAGGCCGGGCTCGGTTTCGGCGGCGCCTGCCTGCCCAAGGACATCCGCGCGTTCCAGGCCCGCGCGCAGGAGCTGGGCGCCGGTGAGGCGCTGCGCTTCCTGCACGAGGTCGACCTGATCAACCAGCGCCGCCGCAGCCGCGTCGTGCAGCTCGCCGCCGAGCTGCTCGGCCGCCGCTCCGGCCCGGCCGGCCCGGACCTGTCCGGCACGCGGGTCGCGGTGCTCGGCGCCACGTTCAAACCCAACACCGATGACGTACGCGACGCGCCGGCGCTCGCGGTCGCCTCGCTGCTCGGCAAGGCCGGCGCCGACGTGCACGTGTTCGATCCGCAGGGGGTCGAGAACGCGCGCCGGGCGGTGCCCGAGCTGACGTACGAGGAGACGATGAACGACGCCGTCCGCGGCGCCGACCTGGTCTGCGTGCTCACCGAGTGGGCCGAGTTCCGCAACGCCGACCCGGTCGCACTGGGCGAGCTGGCGAACGGCCGCAAGGTGGTCGACGGGCGCAACTGCCTCGACTCCACACTGTGGACGCAGGCCGGCTGGGAGTACCGCGGCATGGGCCGCCCCTGATCCGCTGAGCGCGCGGACCGGCCGCCGGGGAACGTCTCCCGGCGGCCGGTCCGTTTTTGTTGTCCGGAACGCGGCGGCAACTGTCGAAATCCCGGCCCACTCAAGGCATGCTGCCTCTGGGAGGTCCACAGTGCGGGGGCACGGGCGGACGGGAGACTGTCGTGGAGAGCTTCAGGTGCGCCTCGTGCGGGCAGGACATCAAGCCCGCCGTCGTCTGCCCGCACTGCGGCGCGCACCAGCCGCAGTGGGCCGAGCACCTGGCCGACATCGAGCGCTCGATCGCCGAGATGAAGGCCCGCGACGCCGAGATCGCCCGGGAACAGCGGCAGATCGCCGCCAAGATGCAGGCCGCCCTCTTCCAGCGGGACATCCTGGCGCACGCCGGTGAGGAACGGGTCCGGCAGGCCACCCGGCCGCGCCGGGTGCTGCGCCGCCGGCC